>CAZXDQ010000343.1:0-2486 GCA_964639405.1 uncultured Syntrophomonadaceae bacterium
AGATAAAATAATGAATACTTTATAATGGATACTTTTGAGGTGCAGTTGTTATGGAGCAGGTAGGCGTTAGAACGGGGAGTTTTCCCCGTTGGTTTATTTTGGCGGTGATCTCTACCGCTTATATTGCCGTGATGAGCAACATCCAGGGCTTTAAAGCCATGCTTCCCCAGGTGGAGGCCGAGTTTGCCATCAGCGGAGCCCAGGCGGGGCTCTACCCCAGCTTTTACTTCTTGAGCGCCACCCTCATCGCCCTATTCAGCGGCAAAGTGGTGGACAACCTGGGCCCCAAGAAAGGCCTGGTCATCGGGGTGGGCATGGTAGGAGGCATGATTGTCCTTCATTCTTTTGCCCCCTTTTTTGGAGTCATCCTGGGGCTGGCTTTTTTAACCGGGGTAGGCTTCAGTATAATTACCCCTTCTCTCAACAAGGGAGTCCTGGAAGTGGTGGAGCCCGGCAAAAGAGCTCTCTCCATGGGGCTCACCCACAGCGGGGGAGGGGTAGGAGCCCTCCTGGGAGCTTCTCTGCTTCCCTTCTTGGGAGAAAATTTCGGGTGGCGCCCCGCCCTTATGGGAGCAGGGATTTTCGCCCTTTGCATCAGCCTGTTCATCTTTAAGTTTTACCGGCGGGGAGAGATGGAGGAAGCAAGCAATCCGGAAAGCGGCGTTTCCAGTGACAACGGCAGTAATTTTGACAGCAACTCCAGCAGCGAAAACCGCGGAGTCCCGGCCTCCACTCTCAAAGGGGATCTGCTCCTGCTGCTGCAGGACAGATACCTGCTGAGCATATGCCTCATGGGCCTGGTTTTTGGCACCAGCATTTCTTCCATCACCGGCCATTTTGCCTTGTTCCTCAATCAAGATCTGGGCTTTTCCCCCTTCCTGGCCGGTTTAGGCCTTTCCTTTTTCCACCTGGGTGGCATCTTTGGTCAGCCCGGCTGGGGGCTGGTTAATGACAGGCTGTTCCGGGGCGACCGACGCCGGGGTCTCTTTCTATTGGGGATATTAAGCGCCGCTATGGCGGTAGTAGTCGGAACCCTGGCTAGTTACGGGGAGGCCACCTTAACGGTAGTGCTGACCTTTTCTTTGCTGCTGGGACTTTTTGTCCTGGGCATTCCCGGAATCTATTTTACTGCAGTAAGCGAGTTGGCCCCTGCGGATAAAACCGGAGTAGCTACCAGCTTAGCCCTTATCTTCATCCGGGCGGGAGTGATTCTGTCTCCTCCCCTTTTTGGCGTTCTGTCGGACTGGAGCGGTGATTACACTTACAGCTGGGTGCTGTTAGGTTTGTTGGCGGGTTGCCTCACTCTGGTCTCCTTTTACTTGAGCGGCAAGTTCGCTGATACCCCCACTATTTCTTCCTGACTACTTAAACCGGAAAAAGCCATCTGGTTAACCTCTTGCTGCTAGTAGGGGAATCCTGGTTTTTTTCTTTTTTCCCGGGCAGGCTCGGTTGATTTACTTCGGTTTATTGCTAGAGGTTTATTACTAGTGGAAGAGGTGGAAGTTTCTTTTTACCTGGGGGTTGAGGGAGAAGCCATCGAAAGGGAGCAGTACAGGAGAGGATCGGGAGAAGGAGAGGGCACCTAAAAACGAGGGAACACAACGAGGGAACACCGGAAAGAGCTCTACTGGGAGCGTTGGAATAGATTTTTGATCCTCTGCCGCAGCTTCCCGCCCTTTTTTTCCTGCTGCTGGTTCTCTAACTGTTCTAGCTCCTGGAACAACCCCTGCAGCTCCAGGGTATATCGAAAAATTTGCTCTTTCTCATGGCAGATAGTGGATATTTCCAGCAGGGAGGTGCTGTTTTCCCGGTTCTCGTCGGTGAAGTGCCACTTGTTGATCTCTTCTTTTAGGTTGTCTACCACCGCTTCTCCCTGCTTATAATAGGGTTGGGTGAACTGGTAAAGGTTACCTTTGCACAGATCGGCGCTGAACAGGGAATTTTTAATGCCCAGGGTGATAGTGAGCAGCTGCTGGCAGCCGTGGACTATCTCCTGGTAGTGGGGAGTGACCTGGTCCATGTCCAGGTTCCTCTGGCTGCGGTTGTGGACCGTCTGGTAGATGCCCAGGATACGGTCAAATATCAGGTAAAAGGTAGAGATAATTTTTTCGTAAAGGTTGATCTTTTCCCGGGAAGCCAGGTAACCGATTTCTTCTTTCAGCTCGAAAAAAATCTTCCTCACTTCTTCAAACTGGCAGCGGATTTCTTCGGTTTTTTGCTCCACTTCGTACTGGTAGTACTGGGAAGCGTCGAAGAACCTCTGGGCCACGTACATGTAAAAATATTTGAGCATTCCGTTGAGCCGATCCAGTTCCTGCAGCAGGAGAGCTTCCCGCCGGGGAGGAGAAAAAGCCAGGTTGATGGCGGTGCCGGAGCCAATCCCTATGAGAGTGACCAGCAGCCTTTCCCCGGTGTAGACAAGGGGTTCCTCTCCTACCCCTACCATGACTGCCGCCACCGAAATGCCGGTGAGCGGGATGGCTTCT
>CAZXDQ010000344.1:0-2486 GCA_964639405.1 uncultured Syntrophomonadaceae bacterium
TCATATTCTTCCACGTCCCCTTTAAGTTCAGCAATAGCTTCTTCAGTTACAGGTAACAGGCGGTTCAACGTCTGGATGTTCTCCTCGGTTCTATCTTCTATAGTACCACCGGAATCTCCCCGGGAGACTTCCCTTACCAGCCGCTCTTCACTACTATTTTCCGCCTCCTCGGTAGCAAGAGTTGTTAACAATTCATCCAAATCACCTTCTTCAGGTTCTTCTTTTTCTATTTTCTCCGCTACTTCCATCCGAAATTCTTCAAAATCTGCTACTTGATCTAACAAACTTTCCGAATAAGAAGTGATCTGGTTAATGTTTTCTCGCTGCATGCGGGTAGCTCTTAACAGATGTTGATGCTTCTCCGCTTCCTCCTTTAAATCAACTACCTCAAAAGCCAGGTAAGCTGAACCCATAATCATCAGAAGCAAAAAAATGCCCACCATGGCAATAATCCGGAAAGAAATGCGAAAGCTTAAGGTGGCTTCTTCATCGTGGGGAACTATAAATACAGTAAACCGTTGTTTGGTATCCTGGCTCATAGAAGTCCTCCTAAAGTTGCGGGTATCTGTATATCGTCCCAAACAAACTACCTGAAAGTAGGATTCTCTTTTTCCTTTTGGAATCCTGCCTATACCCAGTAAAATAATGATTTATGTTCCAATAATCTCTATTTACTTAACTAATTTCCAATCAGTAGTTTTTAACACCTTTTCATAAAATTGTTCCACACTTTGGTAGGTATGCCAATTGCGATTGTAAGTATGATCCAAAACGCCTACCAAAATCATGCCGGTATCCAGCAAGTTGATTTGGTAGCCATAAGAAGAATCACCTTCTCCTATTCGCACAATAGCTGCTTCGCCAGTTTTTTTGCTTCTCAAGTGCCGGTAAAGCAAATCAACACTTTCTCCGTTAGCCAAATTGTCCATTGTTGCTACATCCTTTCTTGACTTCTTAATTTTACCAGGGGGTTGGCAATACAGCACAGCTAATAACCAGCAGTAGACACTTATCAGTCTGAATTTTGCATGTGCAAATTTTCCGGATCAATAGTAAATTCCACCAGTCTAAAGGACAAGAAAATTGGCGCATCGCTGCGCAGAGCCAAAGCTATGGCATCGCTAGGACGGGCGTCCATTATTCTTATTTTCCCGTCCAATTTTAAATGCAGTTCAGCTAGATAAGTACCTTCCTGATTTATTTCCTTAATTAATACTTTTTCTAATTCACCTTGAAATTTATCGCACAAGTTTTTAAATAAATCGTGAGTCAAAGGACGAACAAACTCTTCTTCCTGCAAGGGAAGAGCGATGGCTTGAGCTTCGTACGGTCCAATCCAAATGGGAAGAATCTTGGTGCTACCAGTATCTTCTAATAACACAATATGATTCTTCTTTTGATCCATTACTACTGCTTTCACATAAACTTCAATCTCCATCTTAGTCACCACCATGCCGTGGAAATAAGAAATGATGAAGGCAGTAAAGAAACCGGCTGAGCAAAGGTTTTATCTGCCGGTAATACAGAATAGAACCATAACCTTACATGTAAGGAGGTGTTTAAGAAAAAGGAATAGCGAGATAAATTATATCAGAGTCTTCAAGCTTTGAAAAGAATTCAATTTGAATTAAAATCTTCCCAGGAAAATTTCATTTGAAAGTTACATTGACTTTACTAATAAATCAAATATGTTAACATAATATTAACATTTCATTTCCTGTGGCCCTTCAGTGAGCTTATTTTTATTACGGAAGAGCCACCAGGATAACTCTATACCTTAATACGATAGGAGGTATTGCATGTCAAAAAAATATTTTAAATTTCTGTTCCCTTTTAATAAAACCCAAAGCCTTTTTTACCAGGAAAACGTTTCGCGTTTACGATTTCTGGCAATTTCATTTATGCTGGTGCTAATGTTAACTTTGACTTATTACTATGTGCACCACTACTATTTACATTTTCAACAAACCCGCCACACTTTAGAAGAACGCATCTACTCTTTAGAAGTTGAATTAGAAACATATGAAGAAGGCCGGGAATACGAGTTGAGAAAAATGAATGTGACCAAGTACGCGCCATTAGATGAAGAAGCGGTAGAGGGGATGGACTTTGCTGGAAGACGCAAAATAACTGCCAGCGGAGAAAAAGTAGACCCTGGAGAAACGGCGGCTGCGGGAACTAATATCCCCTTTGACACCCGCATTTATGTGGAAAATAAAGGCTGGTACACGGTTAACGACCGGGGTGGTGGAATTGGAAAAAATGACATTGACCTGGCCGTAGAAGAAGTGGAAGAGGCTGAAGAATTTGGTGAAAGGGATAAGCTGGTAATTATAGAAAAACCTTAGTGAGAAAGGGAAGCGAAAATATCTTAAACAACCTAAGTACAAAACTCTGGGAACTCCTTGGGAGTTCCCGGCTGCAATTTAAATGGTGCGAGCGGTGGGATTTGAACCCACACGGGCGAATGCCCACTAGGTCCTGAA
>CAZXDQ010000345.1:0-2485 GCA_964639405.1 uncultured Syntrophomonadaceae bacterium
AGTTCAGGGTAAAATTTTTCTAATGCCTTTCGAAGAGCATTATCTAAAGCGTTTACCGGTCCATTTCCTTCTGCTGCAGTATGCTCTTGTTGACTCCCGACTGAAACCTTAATGGTTGCTTCACATTTTATTTCTTCCAAAGAATCTTGACGGGGATGTCCGTTACCCTGCTTTTCAACGATAACTCTAAAACCTTCCAGCTCAAAAAGACGAGAATATGCGTTAAGCTCTTTCCAAATTAATAGTTCAAAAGTAGCTTCTGCTCCTTCAAATTGATATCCCTGGTACTCCATGAATTTCATTTTTTCTAGAATACGCTCTATCTCCCCGCTGTCCTCTAATTCGATGTTGTTTTTATCGGCTTTGTAAAGGACATTGCTTCTACCAGAGAGCTCTGATATCAATATCCTGCGTTTGTTGCCCACTGCTTCTGGATTTATATGTTCATAAGTTTGAGGAACTTTATTAACAGCATTTACGTGAATTCCAGCTTTGTGAGTAAAAGCATTATTCCCTACATAGGGTTGTTGATCTTGAGGAGCCATATTACAAGTTTCTGCTACAAAACGAGAAAGGGAAGTAAGATTAGACATAGCCGAAGGAGTAACTACCTTTTCGTTCAATTTACAATACAAGTTGGGAATTAAGGTACAAAGATTTGCATTACCGCATCTTTCTCCATACCCGTTAATTGTTCCCTGAACCTGCAATGCTCCCTTCTTAACCGCCATTAAAGAATTAGCTACTGCCAATCCTGCATCATCATGGGCATGAATACCCAGAGGAACTTCTAACTTTTGGCTTACCCCATCGAATATTTCTTCTAATTCCCAGGGCATAACACCTCCATTGGTATCACACAGAACCACCTGGTCGGCGCCTCCATCTCTGGCTGCTTCCAACGTCGCCATAGCGTAATCAGGATGCTGTAAATACCCGTCAAAAAAATGCTCGGCGTCGTAAAACACTTCTTTTCCTTGTTCTTTTAAGAAGGAGACGCTTTCCCTTATCATGCGCAAATTTTCTTCCAAATCAGTGTCCAGAGCATTCAATACATGAAAATCCCAACTTTTACCGAAAAGGGTCACTGTCTGAGTTTCGGCTTCCAGTATAGAATTAATGTTATTATCATCTTCCACTTTTACCCCGGGTTTCCTGGTACTTCCAAAGGCCGAAAGTCGAGAAAGGTTAAGGGGGGTTTTCTTAATTGCCTGGAAAAATTCAATATCTTTAGGATTTGATCCAGGCCATCCACCTTCAATGTAATGAACTCCAATCTCATCAAGTTTACGGGCAATTTTTATTTTATCTTTAACCGATAGAGAAATGCCTTCTCTTTGAGAACCATCCCTTAAGGTAGTGTCATAAATTTTTACTCTAGAGATTTCTTCTGCAGCCATTTCTATTCCCCCACTCCTTTAACCTTTTTTTCTTGACGGTGAATATATAGAAGGTGAATAATAATTTATTGTACTATATATTTTGGCCATTGTCACTCTACTGGATAAAATATATCTTCATCAAAATGGGAAGCCAACTCTTTCAAAAAAATCGAAGGCCCTGGGATGGTTGGTTCACCCCAACGAAAATCTACTTCTCTAGATAACAAGTAAAGATAACGCTTAGCCCTGGTGGCTGCTACATAGAATAAACGCCGTTCTTCCTCCAGGTCTGTAGCCATTCTTCCGGGAAAAGTTCCTTCATTTAAAGCCAAAATGAACACAGCTTCCCATTCTTTTCCTTTAGCACTGTGAATGGTGGAAAGGGTGAGGTGGTTCCTTATAGATGTAGGATCCATCTGGTCCCAAACTAGCGCTTCTTCCAGCGAGAGAGATTCCAAAAACTCTGCCAGGTTGTTATATCGCCCCCCATATTGAGCTAGTTGTTCTATGCTTCGGTAGCGCTCTTCCCAACTTTCGGGATAATTTTTTACCAGGGTTTGATAATAACCTTCTTGTAAGATATAGTGAATCATTTCCGGAACGGTTTCTGCTGTTAGCAGCTTGCTCAAGGTGGCGGTGATTATTGCCCATCCTTCTTTGCCTCTGGAAGGTTTAATTTTACCCTGCTCAATGTCATGAAAGGGTTGTTCGGATTTTTGTAGGGAGGTTATCAGTTTTTGGGCAGTTGCCGCCCCCAATCCTTTTTGCATAGAGATAATTCTTTGCCAGGCCACCGTATCTTTTGTATTATAAACGACTTTTAGCCAAGCCAAAATATCTCGGATGTGAGCTTTTTGAATTAATTTTTGACCGCCAAAAGTACGATACGGACGTTTTCTCTTTAAAAGTTGAAATTCCACTTCTGAAGCTAAATAGGAACTGCGATATAGTACTGCTATTTCTCCAGGGGGAATTCCTTCGTTTAAAAGATCCTCCATACGGTCAACTACAAACTGGGCTTCATCATAGGTATCCCTCAATTTGGCAATTACTGGTTTATCTCCGTTGGGTTTACACGAAAAAAGTTCTTTTGGCAGTTGTTG
>CAZXDQ010000346.1:0-2484 GCA_964639405.1 uncultured Syntrophomonadaceae bacterium
CTAGGAGGTATTTTGAAAAAAGAGGCCAGGCAATAAGGAGTTTTAAAAGAATTAATCTTTTATGCCCTGTAGTTGGCTTTGGGGGTGGTACCAGCTGTTTTGCTAATATTCCTGGTGGCTTTCCTGATTTATATTACTTGGTAACTACTTTGGAAGGCTGGCCCATAAACCGAAGCTCCCCCTAAAGGCCAACCGTTTGGGGAAAAAGTTTGTCCACCAGTTATCGAAGGGCAAACGCCTACCTACCCTCACGGATTTGTGGGTCTACTTCCTGCGGAAATATATGCTCCGTAAAATGATAACCCGGCATCCCGATTCTTTTGCCGCGGTGCTTAAAATGAAGCCTGATATATACGGAACCAAAGCTAAAAAGTAAGCTAAAAGCCCTCAAGAATAAAAGGAGCAACCATTCTATTATGTTTATTAGTTCCCAGTTGACAGCTGTAAGAAAGTATAATACAATAATAATACCGACGGTCGGTATATTAAATAAGGAGCTATCTAAGCATGAATGAATTTTCAAAAAGTAGCAATAAAAAAAAGGAGTTTTTAATGACCTCCCTGGAGTTGTTTGCCCGAAAAGGGTATGAGAAAACTACTATCCAGGATATTATTGACCAAATGGGAGTATCCAAGGGTGCATTTTATCATTACTTTTCCTCCAAGGAAGATATCATTATTACCATAGCCAGGGAATACGTAGATGGGGCGATATCTCTTATCAAGGGGATAGCCGAAAGAGAAGATCTAAACGCTGTGGAAAAAATAAATACCCTTATAGAATCAGTTAATGAATATAAAGCTCAGCAAGAACAGCAGAGATTGAAAATAAAAGGGGTCTTTTCCAAAGAAGAAAATATTAAACTGGAGCGAAAAATAGAAAGTGCGTTTAAAGGTGATGCAGTTAAATATTTTAAAGATATAATCGAACAAGGCATACAAGAAGGAAGCTTTGATATAACTAATTCATTGGAGATGGCTGAATTCATGTTGTTCGCTATTAATGCCATGAACGCTTCCATCGATGAACTGGTATACCAAAAAGATAATCCCAATAGCAGTTTAAGTACCCAGGAAATTATTGATAAACTTGTGCAAAAGCTATCCTTTTATGAAGAGCTCTTTGTCAGGGTTTTAAATATTCAAAAGGGCTCTATAAAGCTGCAGGAATCCTACTTAAAAAGGTTTGGATAATAAGATGAAGGTATTTTTTTTATTTTATAACATACCGACAGTCGGTATACAAAATAGCGGGAGGGTGACAGATGGTAGAGCATAACTATGTAATGTTGCTGGAGGAAATAGGTAAAGAGGATTATGCAAGGATGGGGGGCAAAGGAGCCAACTTGGGTGAAATGATCCAGGCCGGTTTACCGGTGCCGGGAGGTTTTGTTTTACTCACCAGTGCTTATTTCCGTTTCGTAGAAGCCAATGGCCTGCAAGAGGAAATAGACAGGTGGCTGGCTGAAGTCAACGAGGATCAATTGGAAAAATTGGAAGAAATATCCCAAAGCATTCAGGGGTTATTTGAAAAAGGTGAAATACCTCGGGACTTAACCGATGAGATTGACCACGTTTATCAAGCTTTAGGGACACCTGAAGTGGCAGTGCGCTCTTCCGCTACTGCCGAGGACCTTCCGGGAACTTCTTTCGCCGGCCAGTACAGCACCTTCTTAAACGTAAAAGGGAAAGAAGAGCTTTATCTCTGCATAAAAAAATGCTGGGCTTCCCTGTGGAATTACCGTGCCATGGCTTACCGAGTAAAACAAAATATTCCCAACCGGGAACTGGCTCACGGAGTAGTGGTGCAAAACATGATTAATGCGGAAAAAGCAGGCATATTATTTACCGCCAACCCGGTCAACGGAAGGCGAGATCAGATGCTTTTAAACGCATCATGGGGTTTGGGAGAAGCCATCGTGGGAGGAGAAGTTACCCCTGACCAGTGGGTGATAGATAAGGTTAAAGGAAAAGTAGTAGAGGAAAATATTGCGAGTAAAGATGTGATGGTTATAAGAAAGGAAAAGGGCACCGAGCTTTTAGGTGTAGATGAAGCATCTCGGAAAAAGGCTACTTTAACAAGAAGCGAAGTAATTACTTTGTTGGAACTGGGCCAAAAGGTTGAACACTATTTCGGTGAACCGCAAGATATTGAATGGGCTTACTTAGGAGGCAAGTTTTATCTTGTCCAGTCGAGACCGGTCACCTCTTTATTCCCTGTCCCTGAACCCAAAGACGTAAATAAAGGTTTTAGAGTCTACCTCAACTTCAACCTTTACTCGCAGGCAATGCAGGAGCCTTTCACCCCAATGGGAGAGGCGATGATGAAAGAAATGCTCAAAAGGACAGCAAAACGAGTCTATAGGGGTTACAGGAAAGAAGGAATACCCTGGATTAAAAGCGCAGGCGGGCGGGTATTCGTAGATTTTACAGGCCTTTTGAAAAACAAAAGGTTTATCCAAAAATTAGACGGCAGCCCCAATG
>CAZXDQ010000347.1:0-2482 GCA_964639405.1 uncultured Syntrophomonadaceae bacterium
AGGATTAATTTTATCCAGGCAAGAAATAGCGGAAGGGGAAAAAGCAAAAGATACTTATTCTCTTTTAACCGCTAGAAGTATAAATGAAGATGGCCAGGTTGATAAAAACGAATTGCAGTCTTTTAAAAGCAAAAGTATTTTGGGAAAACATCATTTGGGTCAAGAGGGAGATGTGGTTATTAGGCTAACCCCACCGTATACAGCAGTTTCTTTTGATGAAACTTTATCCGGCGTAATAGTATCTTCTTTGTTTGCAAAAATCAGTTTGGATAATAACTCTTTTCTACCGGATTTCCTTGCTATTTACCTTAACAGTAAATCTGTGAAAGGGGAACTAAATCGTTTGGGGAAGCACAGTACATCTCCTTTACTGAAAGTAAGCAATCTTTCGGAGCTAGAAATAAAGGAAATATCTCTGGAGATACAGAAAAAAATTATTGAAATGACAGATTTATTTTGGAGAGAAAAGAACTTGCTCAATCAACTTAGGGAGGAAAAAGAAACCCTTTACCAGGAAGGTATTAATAGATTAATTAACTAAAAATAGTAAAAGGTTTAAATGAGGAGGAAAAAGTATGCAGAAAAATAACAAAGAAGAAACTTCGCAACAAGCTATAAATAATGCCCTCTGGAGAGCTTGTGATACTTTTCGGGGTAAAATTGACTCCAGCGTCTATAAAGATTATATCCTGGTTATGCTTTTTGTGAAGTATTTGAGCGACACGTACAAGGAGAATTTGCAGCATTACCATAAAAAGTATGGAGGCAATACGGAAAGAATAAACCGAGCACTTAAAAGAGAAAGATTTATCCTGCAGGAAAATTGCACTTTTGATTACCTCTATAACCATCGTAATGAAAGCAACATAGGAGAAATCATTAATAAAGCGCTGGAGCAGATAGAAGAAGACAATAAAACCAAACTAAAAGGTGTATTCCGGGGCATAGATTTTAACGACGAAGGTGTTCTGGGCAGGCCCAAAGAACGTAATCCCATGCTTAAAAGCTTGTTGGAGGACTTTAATGTTCCGGAGCTGGATCTGCGCCCATCCCGTTTGGGTAATATGGATGTGATCGGCAATGCCTATGAATATTTGATTGCCCAGTTTGCCAGCGATGCCGGAAAGAAAGGCGGAGAATTTTTTACACCTTCGGAAGTATCTGAACTTATTGCCCGGATAGTAAAACCGCAGGAAAATGATCGTATTTATGACCCCACAGCAGGTTCAGGCTCACTGTTGATTAGAACCGCCAAACAGGTCCCCACCCGCAAGGTAGCTGTTTACGGCCAGGAAAGAAACGGAGGCACCCATGCCATGTGTATCATGAATATGTTTCTGCATGGAATTGACGATGCCCGCATTGAGTGGGGCGACACCATTTCTAACCCCGTGCTTCTGGAAAATAACCATTTGATGAAATTTCAAGTGGTGGTAGCCAATCCTCCGTTTTCTTTGGATAAGTGGGCCATGGGCTTTGCCGGAGAGGGTGCCAACGAGAAAGGTTTTAAGATGGATGCGTCCCTTGATCCTTACCGCCGTTTTGAATGGGGTGTTCCTCCTGCCAGTCAAGGAGACTATGCTTTTGTTTTGCATATGCTGGCCAGTATGGCGGAAAACGGCAGTCGGATGGGGGTAGTTTTGCCCCACGGAGTGCTATTCCGGGGGGCTGCCGAAGGACGTATTAGAAAGCAAATAATAGAACATAACTTGCTGGATGCGGTAATCGGTTTGCCGGAGCAGCTTTTCTACGGAACGGGAATCCCCGCTATTATAATGGTATTTCGGAAAAACCGCCAGCGGGAAGATGTATTGTTTGTAGATGCCAGTACCGAAGGCAATTACGAAAAGGGGAGAAGACAAAACAGGTTGCGGGAAGAGGATATCCAAAGGATTGTAGACGCCTATGAGAATTATGAGAATATCGATAAATATGCCTATGTAGCTTCCAGAGAAGAAATAAGAGAAAATGAATATAATCTAAACATTCCCCGCTATGTAGATACGTTTGAAGAAGAGGAACCGGTGGACATGGAGGCGGTGAAGGAGAATATCAATAAGATTAAGGCAGAGTTGAACGAAGTGGAGGGGAAGATGGAAGAATATTTGAAGGAATTGGGATTGTAGGTGATAAGATGAAGCCGGAAATTAAAGAGCGGATTAAAAAAACAAGACGGGGAGAGATCCCGGAGGGGCACAAAAAAACTAAAAAAGTTATAATTCCTAATGATTGGCATCTAAAAAAATTAAAAGAATTATCAAGTATGAAAAGTGGTGAAGGTATAACTTCTCAAGATATCAGCGAACTTGGAAGTTATCCTTGTTTTGGTGGAAATGGTTTTAGGGGATTTACAGAAAATTTTACTCATAATGGAGAGTTTGCGCTAATTGGGCGACAAGGTGCTTTATGCGGGAATGTTCAATATGTGAAAGGGGCTTTTTTTGCTTCTGAGCATGCTGTTGTTGTAACTGCTAATTTGGGA
>CAZXDQ010000348.1:0-2475 GCA_964639405.1 uncultured Syntrophomonadaceae bacterium
TCGAAAACCCTAACCTCATCCAGCCCCCCATTCTCAATTCTAACTTCTACCTTAGTGGCTCCCGCATCCAGGGAGTTTTCCACTAACTCTTTTACTACTGATAGTGGGCTTTCCACTACCTCGCCTGCCGCAATTTGTTCTGTTACTTCTTGTGAGAGTTCTCTAATAGGCGTCAATCTATCTTACCCTCCCCGTTATTCAATTGTTCATGAAGTTTGTATATTTTCTGCAAAGCCTGAAAAGGGGAAAGCTGATCGGGATCTAGATATTTTAGCTCTTCTACTACTTCCTTCTCTCTCCCATTGACTGCTGATACTGCTGCTAAATCCAGTAGACTCATCTGGCGCTGTCCCTCTCTAGTCGGTTGCTCTTTTAGCGTCTGTGGAGAATTATTTTCTATTTCCTGCAGTATCTCTTCTGCCCTCTCTACCACCTTAGTGGGTAAACCTGCCAAACGGGCTACGTTAATCCCGTAACTCCGATCTGCCCTTCCAGGAATCACCTTACGCAGAAAAACTACCGAGTTTCCTTTTTCTTTTACCGCCACGGTGTAGTTTTTGACTTGGCTTAAATGATCTTCCAGTACCGTGAGCTCATGATAATGGGTGGAAAAAAGAGTCCAGGCACCAACCTGTCGTTCTAGATACTCCAGAACACTACGGGCTATGCTCATGCCGTCGTAAGTGCTGGTTCCCCTTCCTATTTCATCCATTAGCACCAGGGTTGGTGGAGTAGATTCTTTGAGGATGGAGGCCACTTCATTCATTTCCACCATAAAAGTACTTTCTCCCCTGCTTAAATCATCGGACGCCCCTACCCGGGCAAAAATCCGATCTAGTATCGGCAGCCGAGCTTCAGAGGCAGGAACAAAACCTCCCATTTGCGCCATCAAGCAAATCAGAGCCACGCTGCGGCAATAAGTGCTTTTGCCTGCCATATTGGGTCCAGTAAGAATGATAATCTTTTCTTGCTGATCCATGTACACGTCATTAGGAACAAACCGTTCCTCCAAATTTACATTTTCTACTACTGCGTGCCTCCCTGCTTTGATTTCTAACCTCTCCTGTTGAGTCCAGGAAGGTCGAGAGTAACCGTTTACCACTGCAGCTTCTCCTAAACTCCGCAAGACGTCTATTTCTGCTAACCTTCGGGCTGCTTCTTGAATGTGTTCTGTTTGGTTCAGGACTTCCTCACGAAGTTCGTCAAAAAGATTGTGTTCCAACCGGGCCAATTTTTGATCGGAGCCCACTATCTGTTCTTCCATCTCTTTTAGTTCCTCCGTGATATATCTTTCCGCGTTAACTAAGGTTTGCTTACGGTGATATTCTGGAGGAACCAGATGGAGATTAGTCTTAGTTACTTCAATATAATATCCAAATACTCGATTATAGCTCACCTTGAGGGATTTAATTCCGGTACGATCTCTTTCCTTTTGTTCCAGTTCTAAAAGCCAATTTTTACCTTCCCGGCAAACCTTTCTTAAGCGATCTACTTCATCGTGATAGTTATCTTTAATTATGCCCCCTTCGGTGACAGTTAACGGAGGATCTTCCACCAGTGCTTTTCCCAGATGATCAACCAGTCCATGGAAAAGAGGTAACTCTCTGGACACTTCCTGAAATATCTCTGCTTTTGCCCTTTTTAAAATGGATTTGATCTCCGGGAGCCTTTCTAAGGATTTCTTAATAGCGAGCAGATCCCGGGGGTTAACGTTCCCAAAGTTGACTCTGCTGCAGAGCCTTTCTAAGTCCCAGGTGTTTTTTAAAAATGACCGGAGTTCTTCTTTAAAAGAAGCATCTTGGAGTATTTCTTCTACTCCCCGAGAGCGCTTTTCTATTTGGTATGCGTCTTTAAGGGGCTGTTCTACCCATCGCTTAAGGAGGCGACCCCCCATAGAAGTACAGGTGTGATCCAGCACCCCCAGTAAGGAACCCTTTTTCTTACCTTCCCGCAGTGTTTGCACCAATTCCAAATTGCGCCTGGTAATTCCATCCAAAACCATGAATTCACCGGGATAATATTTTTCCGCAGGACGGAGGTGTTTAAGGCTAGTCTGATAAAGTTCCTTTACGTAAGAAAGTAGTGCACCTCCCGCTGCCAAAGCAAAAGGAACCTGATCAGGAGATAACTGCTCTAGCAGCTCTTCTCCCCACTGTTGAATGATTCCATTTTTAGCGTTTTCTAAAGAAAAATATTCTTTTTCCAGTTCCTCAATCAACACCTGGTCCCAAACCTGCAGGCATTGCTTCAACAGTTCTTCATCTTTATAAACTTCAGGGGGGCATATGCATTCAGAAGGCTGAGCTCGCTGCCACTCGCCTTTTAACATAGACCAGGCATTACTTCCACTCAGTTCAGTAATCCAGAAGCCCCCGGTAGAAATATCTGCTAACGCTAGACCAATTCTTTCACCTGTTTTATCTTTAATTATCGAAATCAGGTAATTATTGCGTGATTCTTCCAGCATATTTTCAT
>CAZXDQ010000349.1:0-2466 GCA_964639405.1 uncultured Syntrophomonadaceae bacterium
AACAAAGCCCTTCAACGAGCCGTTTTCAGAAGTGTGTGAAGTGGACCTGGATATATTGGAGAAAATCAATTTAGAAGACTATCTTAGATAATTTAAAAAAAGACCACATAATGGCAAATTGAGACGAGAATAGTTGCATTAATAATAAGGAGGAAGATTTATTCCTGAACTTTCTTTGGAGTTTGGCGGTAATAATTTAAAATCCCACTGGTAGCCGGCGCCGGCCCTCTGGCGGGGACTGCTCAACATATTAAAGATTGCGCTGGTGCCGGTTTGGTGTCATTTGCACCAAAACCACTTCGTATCTTAAATTTATGCAGCGATAGTGAGGAGACGGAGTAGGACCTGAAGCAGTAGCTAGCACCAGACAGATGTTGGAAGCCTTGCAGGAGGTTTTATCAGGCTTAAGTTTCGAGTTCACATCTTATTCGGTGGGTTATTCTGCCTATTGCGAAAAAGGGGAGCCACTACCAGAAGAAGCCCTGGAAAGTATTAAAAATCGGATGTAGCTTTAATGGGTGCCATGTCTACCGGCCTGGTTCCCCCTCCAGGGCCCATGGGCAGCCTCTGCAAAACCTTTGACCTCTATGTAAATTCCGGGGCAAAAAATTTGGATGTTACTGATACTGAGGGTTGGAATAGGGGTATCTCTCTCGGCCATGCTCCCTTTATTTCGTGCTTAAATAGCTCTACTAACTCCATGGGAACGAAGGGGTAGAGTTTATGGAGTTTCAGCCAGTGCCAATTCAATAGGGAATTTTGTGGGGCCGCTAATGGGTGGAATTATTACTGGAGCACTAGATTTTGATTATTTGTTCGGGAGCTTAGTGATAATGTTAATGATAACGTTTATTGCCGGTGTATTAGTTTTTGTTTCCTTAATAAAATTTGATTATATTACAAGATAAATAAATAAAGGTTGAAACAGTGAATATTTGCTTTTACTTCAGCGTTAATGTACTCATTTCATGCAACTATATTAAGATGGAGATTATCTAAGAATAAACAAAATAATTCTGTGGAAGAAATTCAGCTTATTAACTTGTTTTTTGGTCTGGTATTTCTATTAATATTGCTTATATTAGCCACAGTTTTTAACCTGAAGGAGGCAAAGACATGCAACTTAATCAGAAAGAAACTGACATGTTATATGGAAAAGAAGGTTATCCCGCAAAAAAATCTATGGAAATTTTAGTCCAGTTGGGTGAGGTTTACGGAGCCGATGAACTTCTTTCAGTGAATAATGTTCATATGCCAGGTTCTTCTACGGTAGTAACAGGCAAAGCAGGTTTGGAATTTGTAGAAGAAATGGCTGCAAACAGAGCATATTTTAAAGTAACTACTACCTTAAATCCTGCAGCAGTGGACTTGAAGCAATGGAAGTCCTTGGGATTTGATGAAAAAGACTATCAATTGCAGCATCGGCTGACATCAGCATATCGACAGATGGGAGCCATTCCATTGCATACATGTACACCTTATCAATGTGGTTTTTTTCCTCTCAAAAACCAACATGTAGCCTGGGGGGAATCTTCTGCGATAATTTTAGCAAATTCCTTATTTGGTGCTAAGACCAATCGTGAAGGAGGTCCTTCTGCTCTTGCATCAGCCATAACTGGTAAAACGCCTAACTATGGTTATCATTTAGAAAGTCAACGTAAAGCAACAGTAGAAGTTAAGGTTAAGAAAAAGATGGAAAACGTAAGTGATTTTGGAGCGATGGGTTATTATATCGGGTCTTTATGTCAAGAACGAATACCGGTTTTTACAGGCATACCATTTGCTCTTAATATAGAGCAATATAAAACATTAGGAGCGGCGCTGGCATCATCGGGTTCGATTGCTGTATTTCATGTGTTAGGTCAGACCCCTTTAGGGAATAGTGTTAAAGAGTATTTAGGGTATTTGGAGCCTGAAGAAGTCATTGAATTTGGTGATGCTGAAAAAGAAGAAGCTTTTTTAAGCTTAACTTCAGTTGAAGATAAAACGGTGGAGATGGTTGCCTTGGGGTGCCCACACGCTTCATTGCTTGAGATAAAAGAAGTAGCAGAATATTTGGAAAGCCAAAAAAGTAAATGCAAAGCAGATTTATGGGTAATGACTTCTTTTACTGTAAAACAAACAGCGGATTATCTGGGGTATACCAATACTATTGAAAAAAGTGGAGGCCGGTTAGTGTCAGACACTTGTTTGGTTTTAGGTGCATTAGGGCCGGTAATAAAAAAAAGAGGGTACCATAATATAGCCACAAATTCAGCCAAGTTGGCTCATTATGTTCCAGGTCAGTGGTCTTTAGGTTGCTACTTTGGGAGTTTAACAAAATGCTTGAAAACAGCCTTATCCGGCAAATGGGAGAGTGAATAGGTTGACCGAAAACCAAATCATGTTAAAAGGAAAAAAAGTTGTTGGAGGCAAAGCTTGTGGAGAAGCCTAGGTGTCTTCGGAACCGATTTGTTTTCTGGGAGG
>CAZXDQ010000350.1:0-2465 GCA_964639405.1 uncultured Syntrophomonadaceae bacterium
AGCTTCCCCTCACTTTAGCAGTTTCCCTCCATGCAGCAGATAACCATACCAGAAATAAATTAATGCCAATTAACAAAAATTATCCCCTGGAAAAAGTTATGGAAGCCTGCATATATTACCTGGAAAAAACCCAGCGTAGGATTACTTTTGAGTACGTGCTTATGGCAGATATCAACGATAGTCCGCAACAAGCTAAGGAACTAGCCGAATTGATAAAGAAAATGTTGTGCCATGTGAACCTTATCCCGGCTAACCCTATAAAGGAAGTCAATATCAAAAAACCCTCTTTGGACAAGGTAAAAGAATTCGCCACTATTTTAGAGCAACATGGAGTTTCTGTCTCCATTCGCAAAGAAAAGGGTACTGATATTGAAGGCGCCTGCGGTCAGCTAAGACGCAGATACTCCCAGCCAAGCAATTAACCGAATAATCCAGGCTTAGCATTTTATAGTTATACCCCCTTCCCTAATTTTGAAGATTCCCCAAATTTCTCTTTGTGAAATTTAATTATTATGATAAAAGGGGCACCTTTTTGGCATAAATTAATTTAATCTATACCAAGGTGGTGCCCCTTCAGTCCATTTCATTAAATTAAGAGTTGACTATTCAACTTTCTCCGTGCTGGTCTCTTCTCCACTCAAAGTAACCTCTTCTAAGGAAATACGTTCTTCCGTGGACAATATACTCTCCAAATCCAACATGATAATTAACCGGTTTTCTTTTTTCCCCACTGCTTTAATCAAGTCAGTGCGAGCCCCTGCCACATCGGCAGGAGCTGGATGGATGCAGTCTTCCGGCAACCGCACCACTTCATTGACAGCATCAACTATTAATCCCACATCACTTCCGTTAATTTCCACTATGACAATCCGGTTGTTTTCATTCTTCTCAACAGCTCCCAAATCAAACCGCTTCCTTAAATCTATTACCGGGATTATTTCTCCCCGCAGATTTATTACTCCTTCCACAAATTCCAAGGCTTGGGGAAGAGGAGTTATTTTACTCAGTTTTAAAACCTCTTTGACTTGTTGGATTTCCACCGCAAACTCCTCTTCTTCCAGGTAAAAAGCCACCAGTTGCACATCCCGGACGTTTTTTTGCTCACTTTTCCTATCCAGCCCTATGCTCATAGTGAACCTCCTTCCTGTTAATTTTATTCGTATCTAAACTTCTTCAGCTCTTCAAAAAGCTTCTCGGCAGAAGCCCGCAGTTCCTCAGCAGATGAAGCCAGTTCTTCCATAGTAGAAGACTGCTCCTCAATGGTAGCCGCTACTTCCTCACTGCCCGAGCTCAACTCCTGGGAGGCAGAAGCTACGTTCTCCACCTGACTGGAAATCTCGCTTACTTCGCTGATGATCTCCCGGAAAGTCTCCCCGGCATTATCCACTACCTGGGAGCCCTGTTCCACTTCTTCCACTCCCTGGTTCATATCCTCCAGGGCCTGGTTAGTATCCTGCTGGGTGGATTTGATGAGCTCGCCGATCTCTTCCGCCGACTGGGCGGATTTCTCCGCCAACTTGCGCACTTCTTCCGCCACCACCGAGAAACCGGTGCCGTGTTCCCCGGCCCGGGCTGCCTCAATAGCAGCGTTTAAGGCCAACAGGTTGGTCTGATCGGCAATATCGGTAATGGTCTGCAGGATGTTGCCGATGTCTTCCGCCCGCTGGTTCACCTGCTGCATGGCTTCCTGGAGCTTCTTCACTCGCTCGGTAATCACCTGCATCTGCTGGTTGACTTCTTCTACCGCCTGGTTGCCCCGATCCGCTTTCTCCGAAATATGGGCGCTGGTTTCCGACATTTTTTGGGCGCTGTCGCTCAGCTGCTGGGTGTTGCTGGCAAACTCGTTGGTGGTAGAGGAAACCTCCTGCAGGGAACTGCTCATCTCTTCCGAAGCCGAAGAAACCGACTCGCTGCCGCTGTTTACCCCCGTAGCGGTGTCCACCGCCTGCTTGATGAGCTGGCGCAGGTTCTCTCCCATAACATTAAAAGCGTTGGCCAGCTGACCGATCTCATCTCCCCGGTCAATGTCTGAGGTAATGGTGAAGTCTCCCTGGGCGATATCTTGGGCCTGTTCTGCCACTTTCTGTACCGGTTTAGCCAATCCGTTAGAAATAAATACCCCCATGACTATTACTCCACCAGCAGCAACAGCGGCAATTAAAAGGATCAAGTTGCGGATGCCTTCCACTCCGGCAAAGGCTTCCGCCTCGTCAATTTCCACCACCAGACCTACCGGATCATCCCCCAGGCGGGTAACTTCCACCTGGCCCAATACCGGTTCCCCTCGGTATTCCCGGTATTCTTCCGCAGCCTGGAATTCCATATCGCCTTCCCGAATAGGACCAGCAAGCAATTCCACTGCCCGGGTATTAATGTTTTCCTGCAGGGCTGCCCCTTCCGTATACTCTCCCAGCAGGGTATTGGTCAACAGGAGCCCGTCTTCATCAATAAGATAAGCATCGGCA
>CAZXDQ010000351.1:0-2453 GCA_964639405.1 uncultured Syntrophomonadaceae bacterium
AAGACTTTTTAGGTTTTTTTTCTTGACAACCCAAACATATTCTCATGGGAACTTTACGGCGCCGAGTCAATATCGATCTCCTCCTTTGAGTCGGTGCCAGCAGTAGCTTCCCCTTCCTCGGATAAATCTGTAGATGCTTCTTCTGGTTCTTCTTCGGTAGAATCTAACTTGCTTTTTGTTTCTTTGCCAAACTCAGGTGTTGGTTCCTGGTTACCTTCGCCGAAAGAGGCTTCTACTTCTTCCGGGCTTAAGTCTTCTGGAGATAATTCTGTGGTGTCATCCCTTTCTTCCAACTTAGATTCACTAATAATGTCAATTTTCCATCCAGTCAGCCTGGCTGCTAAACGAGCATTCTGGCCTTCCTTTCCTATGGCTAGAGATAGTTGACTATCAGGAACTACTACTCTGGTTTCTTTCTTGTCTTGATCAGCTTTAACCATGCTTATTCGCGCGGGGCTGAGAGCGTTAGAAATGAGTTCTTCCGGATCTTCGCTCCATCTTATTACGTCAATTTTTTCCCCTCTAAGTTCTGTGCTAACAGTTTGTACTCTTGCCCCCTTGGG
The DNA here is from genome assembly GCA_964639405.1 of uncultured Syntrophomonadaceae bacterium. Lineage (GTDB taxonomy): Bacteria > Bacillota > Dethiobacteria > DTU022 > PWGO01 > CAZXDQ01. Next base: position 564 of record CAZXDQ010000351.1, read on the forward strand.
TCCTACGCAAGCACCAACCGGATCAATATCAGGATTTCCGGACCAAACCGCTATTTTAGAACGGAAACCTGGTTCTCTGGAAACTCCTCTGATCTCTATTAAGCCCTCATAGATTTCGGGAACCTCTAGTTCAAAAAGTCTTTTCAAAAGACCTGAATGAGTTCGGGAAACCATGATTTGAGGGCCTTTGGTGGTCTTTTTAACTTCGTAAATATACAACTTGATTCTTTTTCCTGATTCGTATTTTTCTCCAGGAATTTGCTCGGACCATGGTAATGTTGCTTCAGCTCTGCCCAAGTCGATGATGACGTTCTTATTCTCGTGACGCTGGATAAGGCCCGTCACCACATCTTGTTCCCGGTCTACGTAATTTTCATAAATTATTTCCCTTTCCGCTTCCCTTATCCTTTGTATAACCACTTGTTTCGCTGTTTGGGCTGCTATTCTGCCAAATTCTTTAGGAGTAACTTCTACCTCCAGGGTTTCTCCAAGTTCTATATCTGGATGATATTTTCTGGCACTCTCTAGCTCTATTTCCAACTGGGGATTAGATACTTTCTCTACTACTTGAAAACTGCCCAAAACTTTTATATCACCAGATTCTCGATTTATCTCAATTCTAGCGTTAGCGGCAGAAGCATTAAAATTGCGTTTATATGCAGAGTGCAGAGCAGCCTCGATAGCTTCGTAAAGAACTTCTTTGTCTATGCCCTTTTCCTTTTCTAAAGTTTCCAAAGCAGCAAAAAAATCAGCATTCACCTTTTTTCAACGCCTCCTTCCTTATCTATTTTGTCAATATATTACAGATAGTCCTCTGGCTTAAACCATAATTTAACTAAAGCGATCAAAGAAAAAGGCAGATCAATGGTTTCTCCCTTTTCTGTCTCCAGGGTCAAAGTATCGTTGGTAAAATTTCTCAAGTTGCCGTAAAATTTTTTTTGTCCTTTTATCTTTTGATAAGTAGAAACTTGGATAGGACTACCTAAATACCGCTGATAGTCCCTGGTGGTCTTCAACGGTCGCTCAACTCCTGGAGAAGATACTTCCAGATTATAGCTGTGGGTAATTATATCTACTCTGTCTAATAAGTCGGACACCTCATAGTTAATTACTTCACAGTCCTGAATAGTGATGCCTCCAGGTTTATCAATGTAAAGGCATAAATTCCAGGTACCGTGCTGGGGTTTCCATTCAACTTCTACCAGTTCAAATCCGTATCCGTCTAAAATAGGGGTAACTAATTCTTCTACTTTCTTGGGGATCTCAGTTCTTTTCACTTTAAGCCTCCCAATAATTTAGATCCAATAATATTATAATAATATTAAAGAGTGGGAAAAACCCACTCTTTGCACGCTCCATCTACTCAATTCACCAAGCTTTATTTTAACATATAAACACTTACCAAGCAAGCAAACTGCGCTCTTAAAGAATTGAATAATTAGTCTTACTATTAGTTTGGTAATTAACTACTGCTTTCTGGCGAGTTCCAAGAACTGCTCTGGGAGCCAGATGTTGCTGCCTGATAAACCTTATTTAATAACTCTTTTTCAAGCTGTCGGTTGCTTTTCTTTTTAGTCTTAACCAAGCTGGGGAAAAAGACTCGTCCCAGATCTAACTTTTTTTCATTTTTCCGATATTCTAGCAGGGAGATTAAGCTTCCTACAAAAAAGCAGATTGAACTGAGCAAGTAACCTGCAAAAATAATTCCTAAACCCAAAAAGGAGCTAACTGCTAGTATTATAAAAGCAAGCTTTGGTCGAGAGATGGAAAATATGCTTCCAATAAGCCCCAAAAAAGCCAGAATTATTGCCCCTGCTCCTAACCACCACATAGGTTCAAGGTAAATAGGGGCAGGTATTTGGAAAAAAAAATCACTTTTAGTTGCTAAAG
>CAZXDQ010000352.1:0-2449 GCA_964639405.1 uncultured Syntrophomonadaceae bacterium
GCTACTCCCCCTAAGACGAAACCAATCGGGTGCCCCCAGACTATGAGCACAAGCAGGGTAACCAGCATCAGTAAAATAACTACTTCAGCACTCATAAGTTTTAACCTCCCTTGTTGCAAATCTCGGCTTCTTCTGAAGATCTCGCTGGCAAGGTAGCTGCTTACTAAGCATCGGAGGGGGCCTCCCCTAAAGCTTCATGATCATTTGCATTGTCCGAGGTGGTTTCCTCGGTCTGCTCAGGTTTTTCAGGGTCCTCGTATGTCTCCTTGCCGGTTATAGCCAGATAGATTAATTTTAAAAACTCGGAAATTCCCTGTAGGAAAAGCAATAAACTGCCAATCCAAAGCCAGGTGTTAAAGGGATAAATCGGGGGCATCCAGGTTCCCACCCGGGCTCGGTCCAGGCTTTCCCAGGAGTCCACTACGTAGAAGAGAAAAAAATAAGTTATCAAACCCCAAAGGGGGAAGAACAGGACTACATAAAATACAGCCTGCAGGATGGACCGGGTCCTCGGTGGAAGGGAATCGATTATTATATCGATATTAACCTGGCCTCCCACCTGCAAAGTGTAACCCATCCCTATAGCCAAAAACAGACTGCAAGTCATATAAGCCATGTCAAACACCCACAGGGTGGGGTTGCCTATTACATACCTCATAAAGACTTCATAGACCAGGATTAAAATCAGCACGGGCACCAGCCATTTTACCAGGTGGGTGGCTTTGATGTTGATGTCGTCAAGTCTTCGGATAACGCCGTGGATACTCATTGCATCGGATCACCTCTTCTTCGGTAGATTGCCAAAAAAGGGGAAGAACCCCTGGCCACCTATATTTGGTGAGTGATGCCAGGTGGCTCTTCCCAGTGGAGTTAGTATAATCGATTATTAATCAACTCTAAGTTGGTCCTCTTCGGGGAGCTGATAATCCTCCGGGATTTGCCGGTGAGGAGTCATGAAATTGTCGTATTCGATGAACTCTAGGAAGAACTGGAGCTGATCTTCCCAGATTTCTTCCGCCAGAGGACCTTCTTCTTCAACTTCTTCCGAGATGAAATCCCAGGCGTGTTCCCGGAATTCCAGCTGTGCTTCGTCGCTTACGTATACCGGTTCGTTCCCGTGATCTTCCATCCAGCTCGTTACCACGTCGTAGCCTCCGACCACGTCTTCTGTCCAGGCTTCGTTGGTGGCTTTATAGGTGGCGTTTTCTACTATGGCTTGCAGATCAGGGGGGAGGTCTTCCCAGACTTCCTGGGAAAGTACCAGTTCAAACATGCAGGTGGGCTGGTGGATACCGGGTCCGGTAAAGTAGTCGGTAACTTCGTGGAATCCAAGTTCGTGGTTTACCACAGGAGAGCTAAATTCCCCGGCGTCGATTTCACCGGTTTCCAGGGCGGGATAAACGTCGCCGCCTTCCATTACTGCTACCGATACGCCCATGTCTTCTAAAATCTGGGCCATCCAACCGGGGACCCTATAGGTGGTGCCTACCCAGTCTTCCAATTCTTCCAGGGGAACGTTGGAGTGGGCTCCCATTTCCGGGTGGGTGGCGCCGCACAGGAAGGGCTTAACATCGTAGCCCATTTCTGCGTAAACTTCTTCCTGATATTCCAGCCCCCGGTCATACATCCAGATGATGTGGGCATCGGTTTCCATGGCCATGGGAGTGGAAGCAAAGAAGTTCTGAGCTCCGTGATCCCCCATCCAGTAGCCGGACCAACCGTGGAAACCGTCGATGGTGCCTGCTTGGGTGGCATCCAGGACTTCCATGGCACTTACAATGGCGCCGGAGGGATGGACTTCAATGTTGAGCCTGCCTCCGCTCATTTCTTCGGCATACTCGGCCCACATTTCTGCCATTTCATGGAGCAGGATACCGCTGGGCCAGGTGGTGGCGATATCCAGGTCGTACTCCTCGTCTGCTACTGCTGCATCGTTATTATTATCGTTTTCCGCTGGCTCCTCATCTTCCACTTCACAACCCGCTACTGCCACAAAAGTAAAAGCTGCGACTAGAACTAATACCAACCATAACATCCAACTCTTTTTCAACAAGGTATTACCCCCTTACAAGATTTTTGAAATGTAACAGAATTTTAAGACGATTATCCCCAGTTACACCCCCTTTTCCTGTAATGGTTAAACTTAACACCCATACTACTTAATATTATTTGCAAACTTCGTGCCAGTAATAAATAAATTGAGGAAATCATTTTGAATAAGTAGCGTGGTTTCCCTTCCAAAAGGAGATTTTGGAAGGGAAAATAGAATAAAGAGAAGAGTTTAAGGTAAGCAGGTATCTTTACAGAGAGCACTATTATTAAGTTGCATAAATGCAACCAACAAAACTGTCATACTTTTTTTGACGCGAAAGTCAGGGAACTGAAAAACCAGTAACATAAATGCAACACGTTGCAATAATGCTACGTGCTATATTTTAAGCGCGGATTC
>CAZXDQ010000353.1:0-2447 GCA_964639405.1 uncultured Syntrophomonadaceae bacterium
CACCGTTTTGCTGTGCATCCCAAGACCTCTTCGCTTCTTGGACTAATGTATCAAACTTCTGACGCACTTTTCTCTAGAACCTCCTTTGCCTTCTTGGCTTCCAACCTGCCAAACACATTATCGTTGACCATGACTACTGGAGCCAGAGCACAGGAACCAACACAGTTTACCCTTTCCAAGCTAAATTTCAAGTCAGAGGTAGTTCCTCCTGGAGGAATTCCCAGCTCCCTTTCGAAAGCGTCCATAATCTGCATTGCACCTATAACATGACAGGCTGTTCCCAGGCAAACTTTTATCTCGTATTCTCCCCTGGGGGTAAAATAGAATTGAGAATAAAAAGTTGCGGTACCGTAAACTTTGCTGGCAGGAATTCCCAGTTTTTCGGCAATAGCATCAAAGGACTCTTCGGGTAGGTACCCAAATTCGTCCTGAACCGTCTGCAGCATAGGAATCAACTCGTTCCTTTCACCTTCAAACTGGGTAAGTTTTTCCTCCATCTTTTCCCTCACACTTTTCCCTCCATTCTTTACCATTTGGCGCTCACCATAAAAATTTCCTTTCCCCGTCCTCCCAATTAGTTAAGTTAATTGAAGCGAATATTCACCACTGCTTCCCTTGTTTTAAAAGTAATAACCAACCACCTTGTTCTTGATATTTAGCTCAGCATCACCTGCCTTGTTTTAAAGAAAAACAAGTATATATTTATATATACACAATATTTAAAATATAAAAATGATACAATGATTTTTATTTATATTTCAGGGAAATAATATGATATTCCTTTCACTTTGTCAATAGTGAAGAAGCCCGGACTCTCCCAATACCAAGGCTTTCTGCTAGGTAACAGATTCCGTGGCCTAGCTCTTCCCTATAGAATAGGTTTTTCCCTGGAGTTCTCTTCCTAAAACAACCAGCCAAGAGGAAATTTTACTCCTTTATAGAACTAATATTTAACATCTTATTTATTTACATCTAATTTATTACTTCATTCCTGGCTTATATTGTTGTCACTCGTACTCCACTAATATATCGAGAACCTGCATTAGGATAACTACTTTTAGCAAGGAGGTAGGCTCGTGCCAGCCCAACACAATGAACTACTTACCCATCCCCCTGAACTCAAAAAGCCGCCTGTTCGTATGTTAACCGGGAACGAATATATATCCCTGCCAGAAATAAGTCTTGGTAATGGGGGTATTATTTCATTAAACCTGCTTAATTACAATTTTCAGGGCTTAATTGAGTTCTGTGGTACTTCCAGAACCCCCCTTCTGTTTCCTTTTCTGAAATTGTTTAATGCCCCTGTATCTTTAGACGGGAAATTGATCTGGTCCTACCATCACAACTGGATTCCTCAATTTAACTTCTCTTGCTCCCGTAAAGGAGTATTTCTACAGGGAACCATCACCACACCCCCCGGGCATAAGGGTTTTGTATATTCCCTGTATCTGGTTAATCAAAACCCCTCTCCAATAGAACTGGAATGGGGATGGAAGGGGCTTTGGAGCGCTGCTTATTTTACTGTATTCACTCGCAAATCCTTTAACGCTGGTTTTTCCTCCTTCCATCAGCCTTGGACCAACAGCCTGATACTGGAAATTAACAGCCTTCCCCCAGCAGGAGCCCTGGCCTTTTCACCTAATGCAGCCCATCAATGGCGCAGCAATTTAGAGACAAACCACTCTTTTCTGTCTGATTGTCCACCATCCACCGTATCTTTTTACTGGAAGAAATATGAATTTCTTGGTTCCGGAGAAAGCACCCAGATCCAGCTTTTTACCGGTGCTAACCTGGAGGGAGACGGGGCAGGCACTACGGTAGTGGATTTAAAAAGGAGAGGTTCTTTGCAGCTTTACCATCAAACAGCTAATTGGCTAAAAGAACGAGAATATTGTCTTTCCGAAGCCTCATTACAAAAAACTTTCTTAAGGAATCTCTTTTTTTCCTATTTTTATTCCCAGGGAAAAACTATTGACAGAGACAACCTGGTACTGTTGACCTCTCGCAGTCCCCGTTATTATGTTAGCGCAGCTTTTTGGAGTAGAGATTCTCTATTGTGGAGCTTTCCAGCTATTCTTCTGGCAGACCCTCCCACCGGGAGAAAAATACTGATTGCTGCCTTCCGACACCACGCTGAAAAAGCAGGGGAACATGCCCATTACTTAGGAGGAAGTGTACTATACCCGGGATTTGAGCTAGATCAACTGGCCTCCTATTTTCTGGCTTTGAGGCGTTATTTAAACACCCAGGAAGAAGACCAGCTTGTAAAAGACCAAAACATTCAAGAAGGGTTAACCTGTTTAGCCAGGCAAGCTGACCGGTGGTTTGACCCCAAAATAGGTTTATACGCCACCTTCTTGGATCCTTCCGACGATCCGGTGGAGCCTTACCCCTTTTTAATTTACAACAACGCCCTTCTTCAACAGAGCTTCGCTTTCCTGGGAGAG
>CAZXDQ010000354.1:0-2440 GCA_964639405.1 uncultured Syntrophomonadaceae bacterium
AAGCCGTTCTTGCTATAGGAACGGATATTACCAAAAGAAAACAAGCAGAAAACAAATTGCAGGAATCTAACCAAGAACTAGAAATTAAACAAGAACAAATTAATGAAGAACTAGAAAAAGCTAGGCAAATCCATGAAAGAACTTTGCTCGGTAAATTTTCCGAAGTAGGTTCTTCTGAAGATATATCATTGGAAGCTCATTATTATCCTGCTGAACGAATTGGCGGTGATTTTTACAATTTTGTTAAAACAGAGGACAAACTGATTGTATACCTTTCGGATGTTACAGGCCACGGGATAGAAGCAGCTATTATAAGCACTTTTGTAAAGGAAACCATAGAAAACTATGTTGAGCTGCAAGTTGGAGAACTGGCTCCTGAAGAAGTATTAACCTATGTTTATAAACAGTATATTAAAGATGATTTCCCCGAAGATTATTTTATCTGTCTATTTCTGGCAGTTTTAGATTTAAACACATACCAGTTAAGTTATACGGGAGCAGGTATGCATTTTCCTCCAGAGCCAATTGCGTTGTTAACCAATTCCCTATTCTCGGGATTTAAAAAGGTAGAGCTAAAAATTTTACCCCAAAAAGGTCCTGACAAATTGGGGTTTTAAAAGTAAAGATAAAGCGATAGTAGGAAATTGACCCCATAGAAAATTGGAATCATTCGATCTATTAGATCATTTCTGTAAATGAAGGGATAAAAAGGGAGATGCCTCTCTATATTGAAATTATTAAGTACACAACAAAACAATCAATAAGGAGGCTCTCCCATGGCCATTATACCACAAGAAAGGCTTTTTGAGTGGACTGAAATTGAGAATTTAGAAGATCTGGAGCGCCTGCTGCTGGTACTGGAAAATATGCCTGATGAAGCACTGATGCGTGAATTAGAGGAAGAACGAGGCAAAGGTCGAGATGATTATCCCATCAGAGCAATGTGGAATGCGGTCTTGGCAGGAGTAGTGTACCAGCATAATTCAGCAGAAAGCCTTTTGCGAGAACTGCGTCGCAATGGACAACTGCGTTATATCTGCGGTTTTAAGCCGAACAAAGCTCCCCTTTCCTGGGATTTCAGCCGCTTTTTATCCAAGTTGATAGAAAGACCTGAACAAATAGAAGCTATTTTTGATGAACTGGTGAAACAAGTATCAGAGCTACTGCCTGGCTTTGGGGAAGTTTTAGCTTGTGACGGCAAAGCTATAGACACCCATGCCAAAGCCAACAAGAACAAATCTCTTAGCAAAGACGGTCGTCGGGATACCGATGCTGACTGGGGTAAAAAAGTCTACCGTGGGGAAAAGGAAGACAACACTCGGTGGGAAAAAGTAAAAAGCTGGTTTGGCTACAAACTACACCTGATAGTAGATGCGGAATATGAGTTGCCGGTAGCTTTTGAAGTAACCAAGGCCTCCCGGGCCGAAGAACCGGAGGCACATAACCTGATCAGCAACCTGGAAAACAGGCTCCCTTTTATACTTGAACAATGTGCCTACTTCTTGGGTGACAGAGGCTTAGATGATGGTAAACTAATCCAAAGACTGTGGGATGAACACGGGATCAAGCCGGTAATTGATATCAGGAACATGTGGCGAGATGAGGATACCACTCGGCTTCTAAGCGGTAAAGAAAACATAGTTTATGATTATCAGGGTCGCGTTTATTGTCATTGTCCGGAAACCAACCAGGTAAGAGAGATGCCTAACGGAGGATTTGAAAGAGACCGGAATACTTTAAAATTACGTTGTCCTGACTACCATTACGGTATTAACTGCCAAGGAGAAAGCCAATGCCCGGTACCTCAGGCAATCAGGATCTCATTGGAAGAAGACCGGAGGATTTTTACACCCCTTCCTCGCTCCAGCTATCTCTGGGAGGATCTATATAAGAAAAGAACTTCTGTGGAGCGGGTGAACGGGCGTTTGGACGTTTCTTTCTGCTTTGAGAATCATTTTATCAGAGGCCAACAGAAGATGAAATTGCGGGTAGGTCTAGCTTTGTGTGTCATGCTTGCCATGGCGGTGGGCCGAATTAAACAGAAGCAAAATCGAAAAATGCGCAGCCTGGTTAAATGCGCCTGAGATAATTAAAGTAAATTAAAAGATGAAAATATTAAAGGGTGAGGTGTGTGCAATTTTAAAACTTCAATTCCTATAACTGGTAATTAGTTGGTGAGTTCCTTTTGATAAGCTCAAATTTCCTGTAAAAAAGGATCGTTCATAGGATTAACTGAATTGTTTACTTGATAAATTTAGTACAGCGCAAATGCCTTATTCATTATAAGCCTTGCCTGATATTACTGGTCTTAATGCTTTTTAGATGCTTCTATGACCATAAGCACTGTTAGACGAATCAAATACCTCTTTGATATACTTATATAGCTCTCAATCTTCTTTCTCACGGCAGTTTACCGGCCTTTTTAACCAATCATAATAAG
>CAZXDQ010000355.1:0-2430 GCA_964639405.1 uncultured Syntrophomonadaceae bacterium
TCAATAAACCACCGTGGGTTTTGTGATCGTTCTTTGATATTGTCACCCTGAAAGTGTTCTGTGAAAATATCACCTAGGAGAAAGGATGTGAAGTCCATGCTCTATGATGCAGGAGAACTGTCTCTCAAGAATTAGATGGAGAGTACTGGTGGTCGAGGAGATAAAATATATGTTAATATAACTAATATAAAAGGTAATTACTGAGGACGTTAAAGCGAAGATGGTAAGGTTGCTAATGTGGGAGTGACTGTCAACGAAAGATAGATGTAGCCGGCGAAGCCTTGCCCGGTAGTAGGCCGGTCACCTGGTTTCAGTGCTGCCTCGACTCGGAGCTGGTACTACCACTGCATCTTTTGATCAGGTGAGTGCCGGCGACTGTCGAGAGTAGCCTGCAAAAGGGTAAAGGCTGAGCCGTGCCCTTGCTTTCGACTTGACCTGGAACTATAGCCTACGCAACCTGATAGAGAATTGATAGACTGAGTAATAACTAGAAAACAATACAGGAAGTATTAGTAGGAAAGAAATGTTCAGATTTGCATTTTATAGAATAAAATGCGTTAACCATCAGAGACAGCACTACTGGACGAGGAGGAAAGCTAATGGGAAATATATCTGCTTATCAAGAAAAAGAGGTATTGATGATTAAAGATGGGGAAAAGAAATATTTTGCAGATACGGTGGCTACTGAATATCCTTTAACGATTTTTTTTAATGACAAAGAAATTATTACCCTGCTTTGTACCCCTGACAAATTGGAAAATTTAGCGCTGGGGTTTCTTTTTTCGGAAGGCTTCCTGGAAGATAAGGGTGAAGTTAGCCAACTGTATTTGGATAAAGAAAACGGAATTGTTTATGTTAATACTGTTAAGGAAAAATCACTGGCTGATAAACTTTACGGCAAAAGAACTATTACTACTGGGTGCGGGAAAGGAACGGTGTTTTTCAGCGCCTGGGACGCTTTAAAGAGTAAAAAAATTAATAGTGAGATGCAAATTAACGCTTCTACTATCCTTAAACATATGCATTCCCTTCAAAGTCTCTCTTCCCTTTATAAGCAAACAGGAGGGGTGCACAGCGCTGCTCTTGCTGATCTTCAGCAGTTAATGTACATTTGCGAAGACGTGGGAAGACATAACGCTGTGGATAAAATTGTAGGGGAATGTCTGGATAAAGGAGCAAAGTTGCACGACAAAGTGTTAATTTGCAGCGGCAGACTCTCATCAGAGATGTTAATGAAAACGGCCAAGCTGGGCATACCAGTATTGGTTTCCAGGGCAGCTCCTACCACTTTAAGCGTAGAAGTAGCCGATGCTATGGGTGTTAGTTTGGTGGGTTTCGTAAGGGGTGCGCGTTTGACGGTTTATTCTCATTCGAGAAGGATTGTACATAATTAGCATAACAGCTTAAATAATTAAGGAAATTAAAAAACGGGGGCAATTCTCATAACCAGGTTACTTGGAGCTATTGATTAAGTTCATGTTAAGAGTCTAAACATCTTTAGTATATGCTGTTTCTTTTAAAGGTATCCATTCGGTTTTTCCTTGTCCGGGGGACTCTATAGTAAATTCATACTGGTTTTCATATTCATTCTGTTCTTCTCCTTCTTCTGGGAGAGGAAGGTGTAATTTTTGAGCGACTAGATGGACCTTGTTTAAGTTAAATCCGGTTAAGTACTCTATTTGCTCTTTAATTTCTTTTTGTAGCTCAGTAAGAACTTCTTTTAATTTAAAACCGTAAATTAAAGTAACTTTTACTTCTAAAGTTACTCCTTTCACGTCGGAATAAAGCTGCACCTGGTTGATTTTTTTAATCCCTGGAGCATGTTCGCCCAAGTAGCGGATCATATCGGTTATTACGTGTTCGCTAATGAAAAAGTTTCCTAATGAGCTATATATTGGACGCACTACACTACGCTCTAAAGCGATCTCCTGGTGTTCGCTGGCTGCTCGGTTGTAAAAAGATCTCAAGGGGGCAATTAAGTAACCAGGAAAATCTTTCTTAATAGCAAAAGTAGGGATAGGAATCACGTGGCGATTATCTTTTTTTCTGGTTTCTAAAGCTTTTTCTATAGTTTCAGGGGGAATTATTTCCTCGATGTTAATATAGCGATGAGGAGGAGGAAGCAGCAAGCGCTCGGAAATTTTTTGCGCCATTCGCCGAGAAGTGGCTAGCAGCAGGATTTTTTCAGGATCCCTTTCTCTAATTTTTTCTTTAATAGTCTGGGCATGCTCCGGATCTACCATTAAAGCTCTTTTAACTGCTCCAAAACGGGTATGTTCTCTTTTAGCAGACACTCCGGCTACCACCTGATTGTTTTGTATTAACAGTCCGTCGTCTACAATTAGTGAAATGCCGTTTTCAAAAGCGAACAGAGGAGCGTGATGGCTTTTTCCAGTGCCACTATGACCTATAAGGGCATATACCAGCATA
>CAZXDQ010000356.1:0-606 GCA_964639405.1 uncultured Syntrophomonadaceae bacterium
AAAGCTGCCCTATCCAAGACCTTCCAACAGGTCACTGCTTTTGTAGATAGCAGCGGATATTGCCTCTTTATCTCTTTTGCTATCCTGGATGAAGCATCGGGTAACGAAGGAATGGTGGAAACAGTGAACGCCGTGTTAGGCACTAATTACACCACCGAGGACGTGCCCAAAATAGGAGAAGATATTCTTAAAATAGAACGGGAATTTAACAAGAGGGCTGGATTCACCAGCACCGAAGACCGTCCACCTGAATTTATGCGCTACGAACCCTTACCGCCCCACAACCATACCTTCGACGTTAAAGACGAAGACCTGGACGCAGTTTGGAAATAATTAATTGCAAGTCGGTAAATTAGGTTAGAAGCTTAGCAAAGGGGCCGACCTATAAAACCTCTTAGGTCGGCCCCTAAAAACAATAACTTACTACGGCCCACTTAATACGGAACACCTGCTTTGGAAAACCTTACTCTTACTATGGAGGGAAGATTTTTGATTACAATATACCTGAACCTTTTCGCCACCTTGAAAAAATACGCCCCCCCGGAAGCTTCCAGGGGAGAGGTCACCTATCAAGTCCCTCCAGGGACCACTATCCATGATCTGATT
>CAZXDQ010000356.1:616-2428 GCA_964639405.1 uncultured Syntrophomonadaceae bacterium
GATTAAAGAGTTAGGCATCCCAGAAGAAGAATGCAAGCAAGCCTTTATCAACCGATACCGACAAGAATGGGATTATGAGTTACAAGAAGGAGACAGAGTGGCTCTGTTTTCCCCCATAGCTGGAGGATAGAGAAAGTTTTTAATAAGCATGATACTTGAGCATAATTTTATTGTTACTACTCAATCTATCAATTCTCTATTCAGATCTTATAGGCTATAGTTCCGGGTCAACTCCAAAGCAAGTGCACGGCTCAGCCTTTGCCCCTTGGCAAATTACCCTCGACAGTTACCGGCACTCAACTGATTAAAAAGATACAGCGGTAGTACTGGCTCCGGGTGGAGGCGGCACTAAAACCAGGTGTCGGCCTGCTACCGGGTAAGGCTTCGGCGGCTACTTCTATCCCTCGTGGATAGTAACTCCGCCATTAGCAACCTGACCATCTTAGCTTTTTAACGGCCTTAGTAGTTACATTATATTATCAATATGTTCTTCCAGGTTCACTTGCTAAACCTAAGTAAGAGGTACTTCTTGCCCCTCTATAAAAACATAATCGATGGAGGATTCTACGCTCAGCGGATCTCCTCGACATACCACCAGGTCGGCATCCTTCCCGTGCTCCAGGCTGCCCACTCGGTGATCTATACCAATTATCTCCGCCGCCCTGATAGTAATAGCTTTCAAGGCTTCCTCCCAAGGTAAGCCCGCTTTTACTGACATGGCAGCACATACCGGCAAAGCGTAGATAGGTATCACCGGGTGATCGGTCATGATGGCAAATTTTACCCCCTCCTGATAAAGAGTCAGGGGAGTCGCAAACTTCCGCTCCCTCAGTTCTACTTTAGAGCGGCTGGTCATGGTGGGACCTACCACCACCGGAATCCCGTAATCCTTCAACTCCTGGGCTATTTTGTGACTTTCAGTTCCATGTTCAATCGAAATGTCCAAATTATATTCCCGGGCGATCCTGATAGCAGTCATAATATCATCTGCCCGGTGAGCGTGGGCTCTTAGAGGAATTTCTTTATTCAATACCTTAACCATTATTTCTTTCTGGAAATCCCTTTCAGGAGGCTTTTGCGTCTCCCCTTTTTCTCTGTTGTCCTCGTTATCAGCATCTTTCTCTAACTTCTGTAAGTATTCTCTGGTTTCAAACAAAGTTTTCCTAAGCAAAGCAGCCGTGGCCATCCTGGTAGAAGGAGATTTATTCTGAGAGCTATAAGCTCTCTTAGGATTTTCCCCAAAGGCTGCTTTCATCCCCGCTGGATCCCTGAGTACCATCTGATCAATAATTTTTCCCCAGGTTTTTATAGCCAAAGACTGTCCCCCAATAACATTGCCGCTTCCAGGGCCAGTGAGCACAGAGGTAATCCCGTTAACTCTGGCTTCCCGTAGACCATCATCTTCCGGGTTTATCGCGTCTAACCCCCGCAACTCTGGAGTAATGGGCCCGGTAAGTTCATTGACATCTTCTCCTTCAAACATCAGCCCTTCCTCAAAAATCCCCAGATGAGTATGAGCATCTACCATTCCGGGTATCACCCTTTTTCCAGTGCAGTCAATGACACGGGCCCCTTCTGGACATGCAAGATTCTGTCCCACTTCTTTAATTATGCCCTTTTCCACCAGAATATCTCCGGAGTCCAGTTTTTCTTCCCCGTTAACGCTAAAAGTAAATACCTCTCCATTTCTAAGCAGCAGCAAACAATAACACCCTCTCTCTTTACTGATTATTTTTTGCATAAGACTCAAGCAACTGTTCTAATCGAACCGCTAGCCTATCTCGATCAAATTGAGTTTGGGCCAGGTGTCTG
>CAZXDQ010000357.1:0-2424 GCA_964639405.1 uncultured Syntrophomonadaceae bacterium
TATTCGCCAACTTTCCAAACTTCCCAGACTCTCCCTACCAGATCGGGACCCGGCTGGAGAGTTTTTTTGCCTGGCTGCCAACCGGCAGGAGTAGGCTCTCCTTTCTCCCGGACATGCTGGAATGCCTTCAGTTGACGTACTAATTCGTCAAAATTGCGTCCCACAGGAGGGGTCAGAACTTCCATAGCCTGGATGACTCCATCAGGGTCAATAATAAACCTGCCGCGAACATCCACTCCTCCATCTTCGTCGTAGACTCCATAGAGTCGACCAATTCTTCCTCCCCGGTCAGTTAACATGGGGAAGGGTACTCCCCCTTCTACCATCTTGGAGAGCTCTTGTTCCTGCCATATTTTGTGGGTGTGCTCACTGTCCACACTACAGGATAGCACTTCTGCTCCCAGATCTTTTACTTCCTGGTATTTGGCGGCAACTGACGCCAACTCCGTAGGTCAAACGAAGGTGAAATCGCCGGGATAAAAGCACAGTATTAGCCATTGACCCCGATAATCAGAAAGGCTGATTTCTTTAAATCCTCCCTGGTAAAAAGCTTTGGCTTTAAAATCCGGAGCTACTTTTCCTACTTTAGCATGCACCATTCCTTCTTCACAACTCAATCTACCAACCTCCTTCTAAATATTTTATATGAGCTTACCAACCTGAAAAGAGAAACCAGGACAATAGCTTCCCCTTTAAGGTGTGCTCTCCCGCCATAACTGAAGATTCTAACTAAAGGCCCGCAAGGCTTCACCCATCATTTTGCCTTTTTCTCTAACCTCTGCCCGCTCTTCTTTTTGCGGATAATAGGGAATATTAATGTATCCCTGGGGCAGTTCCCAGCCTAAAGCTTCCAGGGCAGCGGATACTTCCTGCGCTCCCTGTCCACCCCAACCGTAAGAACCAAAGGCCAATCCCATCCGCTGCTGAGGCCGCAGCCCTTTGAGGTAAGTAAGGAAGGCGCTTACCGTAGGCAACATTCCGTTGTTCAAGGTGGGGGATCCCACCAGCACTGCTCTAGAAGTAAGCACATCTGTCATTATTTCTGAAATATGACTGGTCTGTAAAAAGCGGATTACCACCGGTACTCCAGCAGCTTCCAGGCCTTCCTTCAAAATAAGGGCAATTTCTTTAGTCGCTCCCCACATAGTATCAAAGACAATCAGGGCCTTTTCCTGGGTCTGGTGGGAAGACCACTGGTGATAGACTTTCATAAGTTCCGAGCAATAAGAACGCCAAATAATCCCGTGGCTGGGAGCGATCATGTCTATTTCCAATCCTCCCAAAGCTTCTAAAGCTTTACTCACCTGCTTTCCGTAAGGCAAAACAATATTAGCATAGTATTTGGCGGCTTCCTCATGGACTATATCCCAACCCACTTCATCATCAAAGCGTTGATAAGAAGCCAGATGCTGTCCAAAGGCATCATTGGGAAGGAGCAGCTTAGCTTGGGGAATATAAGTAACCATAGAGTCGGGCCAATGGACCATGGGAGTCTGATGAAAATGGAGGTTATATTTTCCCAGAGAAAGCTGCTCCCCGGTTTTCACCTGCCGGAACTTCCAGGAATCCGCAGGAGTGAAGTACCTCTGGAGAGTTTTCTGCCCCTGGGATGAAGTTACTACTTCTGCCTGAGGAGCAATTTCCAAGAACTCCGGAACGCTTCCAGAATGATCCATCTCCCCGTGATTAACCACTAAATAATCTATCTTTGAAGGATCAATTATTGCTCTAATGTTATCCATCATCTCTGCAAAAAAAGGCTTTTTCACCGTATCTACTAGGGCGACCTTTTCATCCACGATCAAGTAGGAGTTGTAAGTGGTGCCCCTAGGGGTGAGATATCCATGAAAATAACGCAGATTCCAATCTATTGCCCCTACCCAATACACTCCTGGCTTTATTTCCACTTCATGAATCAACATAAAACCTCCCCGTATAATAGTATTTGGGTTTTGAAATCATCCTTCTTTCCAGGTATTTTTTTCAAGGTTGTTTTAGTTAATATTTTATATTTTTTCTCAGGCCTGCCTATGGGATAATAAAATTATAGTGTTAATAATCTTACCCTCAAGAACCACTGCTGTTTTTAATTATTTCCGATTGGAAATTTTTCCAAGCAGTGATGACACCAACCTCGGCAGTAGAAATTTTTGTCCTCTACTCTAAAGCCTTCCAATCCTCTTACTCTTACCTCTTTTTCATCGAACCAAAAATCATAGACATTACCGCATCGATTGCATTTGAAATGACCATGAATGCTGGTATCCGCATCATAACGGCTTTCGTTGTCACCCACGTTAATAACCTTTACCAATTGAGCCTCGGCAAAAAGCTCCAGAGCATTATACACAGTAGTTTTAGAAAGAGTGGGTATTTCCGGTTTAAGCTGCTGATATATTTCTTCCACCGTGGGATGCTCTGAAT
>CAZXDQ010000358.1:0-2419 GCA_964639405.1 uncultured Syntrophomonadaceae bacterium
ACGGCTATGACGGCATCCCCCGGGAATGGCTTGACACGCTGGCCAAGCGGGAGTATATCGAAAAACTGTGCAACCGCCTTTATGTATCCCTCTGCCAAACCGGTATAAATAAATTATGCGAGTATATCCCCTTTTTTGAGATACCTATGCAGAAACTTTCTTTAGACGGTGGGATGGGTTCAGGAAGTGGGACGGTGGTGCGTTGCGCCCTGGTAGGAAGCGCCCTCACGGGAAAAGAGCTACATCTTTATAATATTCGGGCACTCCGGGATAAGCCGGGTTTGCGTCCTCAGCACCTGGTGGCTGCCCAGGCGATAAGAGATCTGTGTGGCGGGCATCTAAAAGGTGGGGAAGTGGGTTCTCGGGAGTTATATTTTCGTCCTGGGCCACACCTGAAGTCCGGAAATTTTTGTTGGGATATCGGTACCGCAGGTTCGGCTACCATGTTGGCGCTTACGGTTTTGCTTCCGGCTTGCCTGGCCCCGGGTGCGGTTCAGGTCCAACTTACCGGCGGCACTTTTCAAGAATACGCCCCTACAGCCCTTTACTTGAAGCATGTTTTACTTCCCTTAATAAACCGTATGGGGCCACGGGCAAATCTGGAACTGATCCAACCGGGTTATCCTCCTGCCGGTGGTGGGGAGCTCTCTTTGCAGATAGCACCTACTTCCAGGTTGCAACCTCTGCAACTTCTCGAACCAGGAAATGTGGAAGCGGTAGAAGGCATTTCTTTTAGTTCTCACCTGCAGGAACGCCAGGTATCTGCCCGCATGGCTGCGGCGGTTCGCAAGGCCCTGGGTTACAAGGGATACCGCCCCCGCTTGGAGGAAGTAAACGACGCTTCCTCTTTGCAGCCCGGAGCGGCCTTACTACTATGGGCGCAGACCTCCACCGGTTGTTTGTTGGGCGCTGATGCCGTAGGACAGCCCCGGCGCACTTCGGAGCAAGTGGGGCGCCAGGCAGCTCGCATACTATTACGTGATTTGGCCTCCGGAGCCACGGTAGACCGTTTTGCTGCCGATCAGCTGGTAATTTTCGCTGCTATGGCAGATGGAGAAACTGCTTACCAGGTGCCTTTTGTTTCCGAACACCTGGAAACTAACTTGTATCTGATGCGCGAGATATTCGGGACTCGCTCTGAGTTTTCCGGTAATTTACTAAGAATATTAGCTAATTCCTGAACAAATAGGGAAGATTTTAGCTCTACATCTACCGTGATATAGACGCTGCTTGGCATATGCAGCTTTACTGGCTAAAGAACGTCTCTGTTAAAGTTTATTGTTGATTTACAGGTTAAGTGTGATTTATCTGCACAAAAATTAAATTTGGGGTTTCTGGCTTGCTTTTTGTAAACAAAATATTTATAATATATAAAAAATATTGAACTCGTAGAAAGGAGTTTTCATATTGGCAATCCAGTGGAAAGATGATTTATTGATAGGAGTTAAGGAAATTGATAAACAGCACAAGGAATTATTCAAAAGGATAAATGACCTTTTGCAAGCTATGAGAGAGGGTAAAGGGGAAAAAGTAATGGAGGAAACCTTTACCTTTCTTCAGAACTACACCAAAACACATTTTAAAAATGAAGAAAGGCTTATGAACAGGTTTGACTATCCCGAATTTGAGACTCACAGGTCTTACCATGAGCAATACATAAAAGAAGTAGACAAGCTACATGATAAGTTGCAGAGTCAGGGGCCTTCCACCGCAATTATACTTGAATTGCAGCGTTTCCTTTCAAACTGGTGGACAAACCATATTAAAAGTGTTGATAAAAAGTTAGGGGCTTTTTTACAAGAACAAGACTATGTTTAGGTGGCCGATCTTTTCACCGGAGAGACCACCTTGCCCCCCTTTAGTTGAAGGCTTTAAACGTGTAAAACCAATAAAAGGAAGTTAAGCAGGTCAAACCTATAAGACCAGTCAAATCACTAAGTTGGTACAATTTATCTTCTGAAAGTTTTTTGATCAATAATATATATAGAGGAATTAGAAATGTAATTTATCTCAAAAATGTGTTTTATAGCAACTAAATCTTATTTCCACAAATCCATACTACTGGTAGCTATTTCATGTTATGTTAGCTAATAGAAGCCGAATTCATTTTGTCTTTTTATCAAGTTTGGTGATCCAGTAGCTTATAGCAAAAGAATGGCCCGAGTCGGTGGTGAGTAACGGAGTAGGGGAGCTTCGCCCCTGGTATTACCAGTCGACGTAGACATATATCTATAGATTTATTCCATTAGAATATAGGTCTTCAAATTCCTTTGCCGGTACTGGTTTACTATAATAATAACCTTGGCCCAAAGTACATCCTTCAGTTAGCAGTATTTTTTCAGCTTCTTGATTTTCTATCCCTTCAGCAACAGCCGATATATTTAGGTTATTTGACATATTAAGAGTGGCCTTGGTGATT
>CAZXDQ010000359.1:0-2415 GCA_964639405.1 uncultured Syntrophomonadaceae bacterium
TGAACTGAACGCTGTCAAGGCGCAGTTTCTGGGCAAATTTCACAGTATCCCTGATGGTCTGCACGCTGTCACTGTCGCTGCCCAGGATAAACATGCCGTGGATCCTGATATTAAAGCGGTGAAAATTGCTTATGCACTGTTCGATATCATCTAGATCCTGCTTTTTATTAAAAAGGTCGAGGGTATGAGGGTTAATAGATTCCAGGCCTACATAAACTTTATCTCCCCGCGTGCTGTGCATTAAGGCTAAAAAATCTTCGTCTTTTGCTACTTCTGCTCGCACCTGTGCCCCCCAGCTTTTTAGCTTAATGTTGTTTTCGAGCATCCCCTGTAGGAGCTGTTTGCTCCGTTTAAGGTCGGCAGTAAAATTATCATCACAGAAAAATACACTTTTCCCCTCGTACCGGGAAATCTCTTCCAGTACTTTATCACTGGAACAGCTGCGGTACCGGCGTCCAAACATGGGAGTAACACTGCAAAACGTACAGTGGTGTGGACAACCCCTGGATGTTATGACTGGAATACATTTAAGGGGCTTGCCCTGGGCAAACAAATCCAGGTCAGGAATCGGAGCCTTGTTTACATCGACAAGATTACCTGGAACGGGGTTATGCACAGCCTTTCCATTTTCCCAAAAGGAAACTCCAGGAATGTTTTCAGGGACATTATCCTTTTGCAGGGAAGAGAGCAGTTGGGGAAAAATGTTCTCAGCTTCTCCCCTTATGACGTAGTCAGCATACTGGAGGGCTTCATCCGGCATGAAAGTAGCGTGGATGCCGCCCATTATAACAGGAATCTTATACAAGCGGATACGCCTGGCAATTTTGTAGGCTTCCAGGGCGGTGGCAGTAGTGGTAGAAATCCCTGCCAGATCCGCTTGTAGAAGATCATTCCAGGGGAGTTCATTTTCTGAAGCAGCATAAATATTTACATTATATCCCAGTTCCTTTAACTGAGTTCCCAGCAGGGGGAGCCCCAGCCTGGGCATGTGGATAATTTTAAAAAAATGTCCCTCTTTGTTTTTAGGTTCAATAAGTACTATGTTTTTCAAATCTATTCCCGTCCTTAAAACAAAACAGCCGGCTGTAAGTTCCGGCTGTTATAATTGTTTGCATTTATAAGCACATAATATACAAGAATTGTAGCAGGCACCTGTCCCTTAATAAAAAAGACACTCATTTGTTGTTTAAGAAAATTCTACCATAAATAAATTTAAAAAAGCAAGTTAAAAAGATATGGCTTTTTAGTAACTTTATGAAAGTGTCGCTACTCTGGATATGGACCAAGCCTTTATTATATTCGATTTCTATAGTTAATTATTTCTGTTAATTAATTTTATCTACAGGGGAAAAATAATAAATGGTTTATGTCTTTGTTTATATTCATTGTGGCATCACGGCTTAAGCTGAGCAGTAACTATTCATTAAAAATTTGAACCTATCCCGCGTTGTAAACTCTGTTGTAAACTCTGATATATAAAGCTGGGTGTTTTAAGAATGTTTACTGTAATTATCCGTACTTTGATCCTGTACAGTTTGGTTTTTGTTGTCATGCGCTTGATGGGGAAAAGGCAGATCGGTCAGCTGCAGCCTTATGAATTAGCGGCAGCTATTATGGTTTCTGCACTGGCGGCTTTTCCCATGGAAGATATAAGTATTCCCTTAGTTAATGCCGTGATACCTATATTAATCATTTTGATTTTCCAGGTTGTAGTTTCGGTAATGAGCTTAAAAAATCGACATGCAAGGACATTTTTGTGTGGAAAACCGAGCATAGTGGTAAAGAATGGTAATATTATGGAGAATGAATTGTATAATCTGCGCATTAATATAAATGACCTTTTAGAACAGCTTCGTATTGCCGGGTTTCAAAATATTGCCGACGTAGAATTTGCCATCATGGAAACAAATGGATCGCTCAGTGTTGTTCCCAAATCCCAAAAGAGACCTATAACACCTGAAGATTTAAATGTTCCCACTAATTATGAAGGCCTTTCTTATTCCTTGATTTTAGATGGGCATGTGAGCCATGAAAACTTAAGCAATTTAGGTTTAACAGAAGGTTGGCTTAAGAATGAATTAGCTAAATTTAATATAAATGATTTAAGTCAAGTTTTATTGGCCAGCCTTGACACCAGCGGCAACCTGTTTTTTCAAACAAAACAACAGACCACTAGAGCTAAAAGCGGGGGAGATGCTTGAGAGTATTGGTAATTATGTTAATTTTAATGGGTATAATTGTGGCCTTTGCTACAGTAATGAATAATCAGACCGTGGAAATATCGGATGAACTCTTAAATTCCTTAGAAGAAGTGCGGGATAAGGTAGAGAATGAACAGTGGAAAAAAGCTAATGATAAATTAATTTTACTTCGTGACCAGTGGGAAAGAGCGGATGATTTTTGGACTCCTTTTAT
>CAZXDQ010000360.1:0-2407 GCA_964639405.1 uncultured Syntrophomonadaceae bacterium
AAGCGAAACAGATACCTTATTAATTATGCGCTCCTATCGAAATACCATGAGAGTAATAAACAACGAAGTAGCTCAGCAAGTTAGAAAAATGGAAGACGAGGGCAGAGAACTAGAAGAAATTTTGCCTTTAATTAGGGGCATTAAAAGTAAAGAACTAATGGAAACCGGAGATCTTACTGCCGGAATTTTAGCATGTGGACAAGCTGTCGGTTTAATAGAAGACATTCCATCAGTCCAGGAAATAGTCAATTCGACGGTATCTCAGGCCAAAGCTGTTAGAGGATCATAGGAAAATATTACTTGATGGGTAGGCTTCTTTAAATTGTTAATGGAGAAGATTTAGAAACAAAAATTTTCTGTAACAAAATATTGCTTAAGAGGTCTCGTTATTTGGATAAATGAGGATTAAAAGGAAATATAAAGTAGGTGTGCGACTTGGAATTACTTTTTAAGGAAGAACATAAAATAATTAGAAAGTCTATTAGAGATTTTCTTCAAAAAGAGTTTTATCCCAAGATTGAAGAATGGGAAGAAATAGGTGAAATTCCCAGGGAGTACTTTGAGAAATTTGCGGATATGGGATACTTTGGCATGAAATTCCCTGAAGATTACGGGGGCACAGGCCCTGATCTGGTAGCGGAGACAGTACTTATAGAAGAAGTGGCACGTTTAGGAGCGGGGGGAGTGGCTGGTTCTTTAGGAGCCCATTCCCAGCTAGCCTTACCCCATATTTATAAGCACGGTTCTGAAGAACAAAAGAATAAATATTTAGTTCCAGGAATTAATGGAGAGAAGAAGAGCGCTTTGGCCATTACCGAACCTAACTGCGGCTCTGATGTTGCTTCTATAGAAACCACAGCAGTAAAAGAAGGTAACCAGTACATCGTTAATGGTACCAAAACCTTTATTACTGGAGGTCCTACCGCAGATTTTGTGGTGCTTGCTGCCAAAACAGACCTAAAGGAAAAACATAAAGGCATTAGCTTGTTTATTGTAGATACTGAAACTCCGGGCTTTTTTGTAAACAAAAAACTGGATAAATTAGGGTGGCGGTCTTCAGATACAGGAGAACTGGCTTTTCAAGATTGTGCTGTTCCTGTAGAACAGCTCATCGGAGAAGAGAATATGGGGTTTTTTTATATCATGCAGGGTTTCGAATGGGAACGATATATTATGGCGGTAGGATCAGTTATTACTGCTGAAATTGCTTATGAAGAAGCCGTGAAATATGCTAAAGAAAGAAAACAATTTGGAAGACCTATAGGTAAATTTCAAGTTGTTCAGCACTACATTGCAGACATGTTGACCAATATTGAAGCTGCCAGACGATTGAATTATTATGTGCTGGAATGTATGTTAGAAGGGGTTATGTGCTTAAAAGAAGCAGCTATGGCAAAATTGTTTGCAGGTGAAATGGCTAAGCAGGTAGTGGATAAGGCCTTACAAATTCATGGAGGATACGGATACATGATGGAATTTCCTGTCCAACGATGGTGGCGGGACGAAAGACTAAGCACCATCGGAGGTGGAACCTCGGAAATCATGAAAGAAATTATTGCGGGTCAAATAGGATTAAAAAATCTTTAAAAGAATAAGATACCAGAAATTAGGGCTGACGCGACGAATAACGTCAGTCCTTTTTATGTAAGTTAAAGTAAAAATAATCTCAAAAAAATTCTTTTTTTATTAAAATGAAGAAGGATTTTGGAATGTTTATGAAGAATTAATATTATACCGAACATTCAAATTATGTCATTTATATAAACCTGTCAGTCGATTACTTAAACAAGCTATCATTATTACTGTTTATCAGAAAGGTGGTGGTAAATTAATACTCATTTATGATTATGGTTAAACTAAACTTTTAGTGTTAGCTAATTAATGTGGCTGAATATGTTTAGCTTATTCCGGTGAAGGAGGTTATCAAATGAGCGTGGAAAAATATGATGAAGCATTAGTGCATCAAGGTAAAATTCGCATGCCTTATAACTGGTCGGTGGGAGAAACCGGGAGTCGTTTTTTCCATGAATTGTGTTATAACACGGAGATTTGGGGCACCAAATGCGAACACTGCAATAAAGTATTTATGCCTCCCCGCAAGAACTGTCCCCAGTGTTTAGATCCTCAAACCACCTGGATACAGCTATCTCCTGTGGGCACCCTGATTACTTATACAGTTATACGCTACTCAGTACCGGAGATTCACCCCAGCGACCCCCCTTACGTAACAGGGATAATTCGTTTAGACGGAGCTGATACAGGTATGGTTCATCTTTTAGGGGAAGTGGATATTGAAAACATAAAGGAAGGAATGAGAGTAGAAGCTGTGTTTAAGAAAAAAGGAAAGAGACAGGGGAACATTATGGACATTAGCTATTTCCGGCCGGTGATTGAAGCATAGGAAATT
>CAZXDQ010000361.1:0-2407 GCA_964639405.1 uncultured Syntrophomonadaceae bacterium
CCTCTTCAAGCCTCTCTTTCATCGACTTCTCCTCCTCTTACACCAAAATGCCGCCGGGTAGATGCCGCCGGGGGGACGGGGTACCTGGTCCCATCCCCCCCCTTGCGGCGCTCCACCTGCAGATCATCTTCGGAGCAAATCCAGAGATTGCTCCACCAGGTTTTCCACAGTAAAACCTTTATTTTCCATGATTTCTCCGCCGGGGGCAGATACTCCAAAATCATCCAGTCCCCACACTTTGCCCTGAGGCCCTACCAGGGAATCCCAGCCCTGGGGAAGGGCGGCTTCCACCGCCAACCTTTTCTTGCAGTCAGGGGGCAGGACCTGCCGGCGGTACTCCTCGGGCTGCTCCCAGAAAAGCTCCCAACTCACCATGCTCACTACTCGCACTCCATACCCCATTTCTTCCAGCTTCTCCTGGGCTCCCAGGATCAACTGAACCTCAGAGCCGCTGGCCAGGAGCACCAGGTCCAGGCGCTCTCCGGATTCCTTTTTCAACACGTAGCCACCCTGAAACACCGCCTTACCAGTGCCGGAAAGCTGGGGGACCCCCTGGCGGCTGAGAATCAGCGCCGTAGGCCCTTCAGTGCGTTTCAAAGCCTGCAGCCAGGCAGCCGCCGTTTCCTTGCCGTCAGCTGGACGCAGGACGTGAAGGTTGGGAATAGAGCGCAGGTTGGACAACTGTTCCACCGGCTGGTGGGTGGGCCCATCCTCTCCCACCGCCACACTGTCGTGGCTGTATACGTAAATCACGGGAAGCCCCATCATGGCAGCCAAGCGCACCGCAGGCTTCATGTAGTCGAAAAACACCAAAAAAGTGGAGCCGAAGGGGCGAAGCCCCCCATGAAGAGCAATCCCCGAGAGAAAAGCCGCCATTGCGTGCTCCCGCACCCCAAAAGCCAGGTTGTTCCCGCTGGAGTTTGCCGGCTGAAACCCCGGGGCACTTTTCAACTGGGCTTTGGTAGAGCCCTGGAGATCCGCAGAACCTCCCAGCAAATTAGGCAGGTAGCTGTAAAGAATCTGCAGCACCTGCCCCGAAGAAGCCCGGGTAGCCTGGGGCTGCTCAAAATTCCACAGCTGCTGTTCCTGGACCAATTCCGCGGGCAGCTCCCTGGAGTGCCACTGGTCCCATTGCTGAGCCAACTCCGGGTATTCCCTCCTATATTCTTCCAGCAGGCGCTCCCACTGGCTCCTCTGCCCCTCCAACCTTTTCTGCAGCTCCTGCAGGTGTTCTCTTACTTCCGGAGGGACATAAAAAGGCTCATCGGTGGGCCATCCCAAATTTTCTTTAGTGTGGGCCGCTTCTTCCCCGCCCAGGGGAGCCCCGTGGCAATCGGGGGTGTCCTGCTTGCCGGGAGCCCCGTACCCTATGCTGGTCCTTACTGCCAGGATAGAGGGCCGGGAGGTATCTTTGCGGGCCTCTTCCAGGGCGGCCTCCACTTCGTCCAAGTCGTTGCCATCTTCTACGGTCAATACCTGCCAACCGTAGGCGGCAAAGCGCTTTTCCACATCCTCGGTAAAAGTCATCTCCGTAGGCCCGTCAATGGTGATCCGGTTATCATCATACAGGCATATGAGTTTGCTCAACTGCAAGTGCCCGGCCAGGGAGCAGGCTTCAGAAGCCACCCCCTCCATCAAGTCTCCGTCGCTGGCAATCACGTAAGTGTAATGGTCCACCACGGGATAGCCCGGGCGGTTGAACTCAGAAGCCAGGCGTTTTTCCGCCGCCGCCATCCCTACTGCTGAAGACAGGCCCTGACCCAGGGGACCAGTGGTTATTTCCACACCCGGAGTAAGGCCGTATTCGGGATGGCCAGGGGTCCTGCTCCCCCACTGCCGGAAATTCTTTATCTCCTCCAGAGAAAGTTCGTATCCAAAAAGGTGCAGCAAAGCATATAACAGCATTGAACCGTGGCCGGCAGAAAGAACGAACCGATCCCGGTCCGGCCAATCCGGATCGGAAGGGCAATGCTTCATGACCCGGGACCACAGGGCGTATGCCATCGGGGCCGCTCCCATAGGCATCCCCGGGTGCCCTGAATGGGCCGTTTCAATAGCATCCACGGCCAGAAATCGAATAGTATTGACGCACATCTGATCTACAGAATTCCCGTTAGATCTCATGGATCCACTCCTCCAATTCAAAATTTGCCTTTTATTTTTTTATATTTAGCCACCCTAAATTACTTCGTTTGTAATAGAAATTTTCCTGTCCAGCAACGCTAAAAATTTCACTTCAAAATAAAATACGCCAAAAATTCTACGCATCCGGCGCTTCCGTCTGATAAAATATCACCAGCTGCAAAGTATAGCAATAAACTACCATAAATGAAACTAAAAAGGGAGCTAAAAAGGAAACTAAAACAGGAAGCGGCAGCAGGAAAATAGAAACAGGATAGGAGGGGAA
>CAZXDQ010000362.1:0-2404 GCA_964639405.1 uncultured Syntrophomonadaceae bacterium
CCCGTTCAGCCAGTGCTTTCTGGAATATGGCTTCCCAGGGGTCCTTGACCTTTCCGTTAAGGTCTATAGAGGGCAACCCATAATGGCGGGCAATGTTCTGGCGGATGACGTGGCCTTTATAGCGGTGGATGCGCCCCTCACGCTGCTCCAGGTCTACCGGGTTGGAAGGCAGGTTCCAGTGGTAGATGGAACGGCAGTACTGATGAAAATCCAGACCTTCCTGTCCGATGGAAGTAGTAGCCAGGATGAAGGGCCGAAAAGGCGAATTAAAAGCCCGGCGCACCTGGTCTTCCCTGGTGACTTCCTCGTCTCCTTCGCTTTTGCCTTCCTGGAAGCGCATGGCATAACGGCAGCGCAGCTTGCCTTTGTGGACTTCAATATCGTCTTGGGAGGAGTTGGGTTTGATCTCCTCAAATTCGGCGGTGGTAGTCCTGATGGTCAGTGCCTGGTATATTTCATCCCGGAGCTGCTCTACTGCAACTGAAGGGTTTTGGCTCATCAACCCCAGGGCTTCGTAGAGAATGTGGACATATTCATCCATGACCGCCTGCAGATTTCCGTCCATACCGTAGCTGAGCGCTTGTTCCCAATACGGCTGATTCTTATAGAGGCTACGAAGCAAAGCTATGGAGTCAGGTTGATTATACAGGCGCCGGAAACCCGCTGCTATGCGGGAGGCAGCATGGAGTAACTGCGGCGAAGCTTCTGTGCATTCCAACTTCTGGTTTAAGGAACGCAGAGCCACCACCGCCGGCGCAGCTAAGGCCATCTTGGCAAGTACATCGGTAAGTTTTTCGGGACGTCGACCCAACTTTTCCGGTTGCTGGAAGAAGGCAAAGAACCTGTCTACATGGGCGCTAAACATATCTTCCTCGCCTTCTTTGGTAATTTTAACTGCCTGGCCGAAGGCATAGTCTGAGGGAGCATCAATCCAGTCCTGTATCTCGTCAGGGTAGAAATGACGGTCCATTAGCGCCAAGGCGGCGTAATACCACCTCTCGTCTGCCTGCCCGCCGGGATTTATCGTGGGATCAATCTCGATTCCTGCAGCGGCCACTGCTTCTTCCAGCAATAATTCTACTCTGCGCTTGACCTGTTCGAATAGCTCCTCCCAAGGAGGCAGGCCGCCCCTCCCCAAAGCCGCGACCAACTCCGGAATATTTATCCGGCGGGAGAGGGTTAAAGACGGGTAGAGAAGGGTTAGAGCCGGCATTCCGGTAAGCCTCCCTTCACTAATGCTGAACCTCAACAGGGGCACATGCTCTTTGTGAACATTCCGGTAATTAGTATCTGATTTAAAAGATGTGATCATGCGGCGTTCCGCCTCATAGCTGGCCAGGGAAGCTATTACCTTAGGAACCACCCGCCAGCTGGAGAAAACCAGGGCCTTGGTAAAAGAAGCAGCTTCGGGGCTGGCATAGACTCCCTGGGTCTGGTAATAAGGTAAAGCAGGTGGAACCCATAGCAACTGCCACCCCTGATCCAAGTTGTTCTCATAGAGATAGCGGAGGCGGGGGTTGCTGGGATCCAGATGTTCATATTTATTTATATTAGAATTATACACTTGGCTACTCTTTTCCCTATTCAGTAATTCGGCCAGGGGGAAAGGCGATTCCTCCCGCATTTTTTCAAACTTTCTTTTCAGGGCATAGTCTTCCATGAAATTTAACAGGTACGGCGCAGACTTCCAAAATTCCAGGTGATCGCCTGTCTGCAAGACGGAGGTCAACTGGTCCAAAAAGCGGAAGGAGGAAATATCCTCAGGGTCTAATCGGCAGTAATTTTGGTGGCAATCCTGCACCATACCGTTCCTGTCGGCGGTTACCCCCAGGCGCTCGGTCCTGATCATCACTTTTTTCAGGCGGGATTGCAATTCTTCCTTTACGGGCAGGAGCCCGTTAGAACCGGGCTGGTGGAGCCGGTAAAGCTGGTCGCGGTAATTTTTCAGGCTGCCGGCAAACCCCGCCAGTTCCTGCTCGTCATCATACAAAAACTCCAGGGTGCGGAGAAAGTCCCCGTAGTGTTCCTCTGTTTCATGTTCGTGATGCATGGTATACATTTTGTACGGGGTAGCCGATAGCAGCAGTATTTTGGTATCTACCCCTTCATTAACATTGTGGTGGTTGAACAGTTCCGTGGCCAACTCCCCGATAGGATTTTTATCATCCAGGAGGTATTTGAACCGCTGGAATTCATCCATGATAATCAGATCGGGTTTTAAGGCGTGAATGCAAGTAACCGCCAGTTCATAGCGTAACTTGCCGATAAAATCATTGCGCTGCCGGCGGTCACACTCAGGTATCTTTTGGTGCTCACGATAAATACGAAAGCGGTGGGCCAAATCGTCAAATTCTTCCCTTAATTCGGGTATTTGCTGCAGCCTTTCCATGAATTTTTCTTTGAG
>CAZXDQ010000363.1:0-2396 GCA_964639405.1 uncultured Syntrophomonadaceae bacterium
AGTAAAATTGTCCAAATAGTCTTGGTGGGCCATCCTGATTATTTGATAAGCTTCTTCTCTGGCGTATCTACCTGCTAAGTGGCATTTCTTTTCTCCAGTTCCCGGCATTTGCTTGTAGGTGAGGAAAAAGTGTTCAAGCCGGTTCAATACTGGTTCTGGACAATCTTCAATATCTCTCCAGTGACCGTAAAGGGCATCATCTGCCAGGACGGCTAAAATTTTATCGTCGGCCTGGTGGTTATCCAAAAGGCGGAAGCCCCCTATAGGTAAGGCGCGCAGAAGGATGTCGCCGTGGGGGACGATTTTTTCTGTAAGCACGCAGATATCCAGAGGGTCTCCATCTCCTTCGATATCTCCTTCTTGCTCTTTTCTTTTGCAGTGTTCCCCTATTCGTTTTCCACAGTAAGTTTGAGGCAACATCCCGTAAAGGGAAGGGTAGATATTAGAGTAAAGCTGGGGCCGGTCAATTTTTAGCAATCCTGATTCTTTATCCAGCTCGTATTTGACAGTATCGCTAGGCACCACTTCGATATAAGTGTTAACAATTTGGGGCCAGTTTTCCCCTAAGGCTACCCCGTGCCAGGGATGAGCTTTATAAGTATAGGAATAGATAAAATTGCCTTGATTTATTCCTGTCACTATATCTTAACCCCCTTCTGATTAGAGTGCTTGCAGTATATCATTCTGTTAAAGTACCTTCATTACCTCCTTGGGCAGAGAAAAACTTTAATAAAAATCAAGGCCAATACAATAGATATGGGAATGAGCAGAAATCATTTATAGGGAACCAAAAATGGTTATCCATAATCGAGCATTAACCCGAGCATTAATAATTATAATTTTATGAAAATTAGTATGGTGTTTCCTTTCAAAAAAGTGTATAATTAAAACAATAGGAATCAACATATTTCTACAATATATGACACATACATGATCTAGCTATTGATAAGGGACCAGCTAGGGCCTCAGGTTTCGGAGTGCTTAAACCGGAAGACAAATCTATGGATAGGAGGGATGCTAACGGAAAGCTGCTTCTTTTATTTATTGAGGTAGGTATATTTAAAGAGATAAGTAAAAATAAGCCGAAAAGGAGGGATACTTTCGTGGAGGAAGGAAAATCCAGCGCTGGTTTGGAATCTAACGTAGCGGGAGTTCTTTGTTATCTTTTGGGATGGATTACTGGTTTAATTTTCTACTTTGTCTCCAAAGAAGATAAGTTTGTAAGGTTTCACGCTATGCAATCCATTCTATTTTCAGGTGCCCTTACCGTATTTTATATTTTAGTTTCAATAATTCAAAGCATCCTCATTTCTATTGCTTGGACCACTGCGGGAGGTGGGTTTGCCTTGGCCATCTCCGGGGTGATTGGAATAATAATGACGTTGGTTGCTTTGGCTTCCCTGGTAATCTGGGTAATCTTAATGGTTAAGGCTTATCAGCATCAAACTTTCAAGTTGCCCATTACCGGCAACATTGCGGAAAAGCAGTTTATGTAATGATGGGGTACCTTTCAAGCTTAGTTTAACCTCTGGGTTTTTTAAATGGAGGGGAAGAGCAGCTTTCCAAAACTTATGCTACCCCAACATGAATTTTGGGAAATGATTTCTGTAAATAAGCATTTATGGGTGGTTACCGGGTAGTAACCACCCATAACTGTGGGAGTTAAGGGTTTGCCAAATTCTCATGCAATAAAACGCTTACTACCGTCTAAAGAATACTAGATAAAGATAGACTTAAGATTAGATTTTATATTTAAACACCTGTTGACTAATTCATAATTTAAAATGCATGAGGTATGAACTCGCTGGAGGGCTGGCGGGTTTGTTTATTAACTAACTTAAAGTTTTATTCTTAATCTTCGCTGGTATCTTCCTCTTCTTCATTATCCTCCTCCTCTTCTTCTTCTTCCCCGTTGCTGTTTTCTGCATCTTCTTGGTGGTTTTGCCATGTTTCTTCAGCGGCCTGCAGTTTGTCTAGGTTTTGAATGTCCTGTTCAGCGGCTCCCAAATCAATAGCCTCATTTACCAGGTGGCGGGCGCGCTCTATAGCTTCTCTGTCCTCTTCGTCGACCTCGGTAGGGATATGGTTGATTGCTGATTCTGCTTCTCTAATGGCTTCCTCTAGGGCTTCCTTTGCCTGCAGAGTTTCTTCCGCTTCCAGGAGAAGATGCAGGTTTTCTATGTCCTCTTGGCTTACGCCTTCAGCCAGGGCCTGGTCCACACGTTCTCTGGCTTTATTTACCAGTTCCTGATGTTCCATGGTGATTTCTCCGGGTAGTTCATCTATAGTTTCTATAGCCTCAATTTTTTCGGGGGATTTTTTGCCAGGCAATTCTGCTTGGGGCTGCTGTTCAACTTCCACCCCAAAGGCTTCTTCAATAATTTCTACCCGGGCTT
>CAZXDQ010000364.1:0-2393 GCA_964639405.1 uncultured Syntrophomonadaceae bacterium
CTTGCAGCAAGAAACTTCGCCGCAGGTTATTGAAGAGATAAAAATGGCATTAGAGAAAATTCACTGCTGAAAAGGCCAAGAGGAGGTAACGGGATGAAAAAAGTAGCAATAGTGGTAGTAGTTTTGCTCGCCTTGGGAGCTGCAGTAGTGGGTGGCCTTTCCGCTTATTATTCTCCTCAGGAAAAGCCTCCCGTATATGGCAGCATAAGCGTATCTGAACAATTGCAGGATGACCGGGATTACCGGTTTGGCGAGTTTCAGGCAGCCTGGAAAGGAGAGAAGGCCAAACTGCTAGTAACTCACCAGGCATTTGAAGGGCAAAGTATTTTTGCCACACCTGCCGGGGAAGCTTTTCTTACAGCTGCCCATGGAGTAAAAGAATCGGAGGAATTTCGGGGATACTTTGATATAGAAGAAGAGCGAAAAGTTATTTATGATCAACAAGTAGTTGAAGATATACGCGAAGAAGATAATACACTTATTATTGAAGGTGCTTTGGGGAATGAGGAAGAAAAAGAGGCGCCTTACCAATTTAAGCTTAGTGCAGTAGAGGAAAAACAGCTTCAGTATGAGGTGAATTATGAAGAGCCCTCCATTAATCGCAGTTATCTTAGTTGGGCTACCGATGAAGAAGAGCACTTTTTCGGTTTTGGGGCTCAATTCTCCACCTTCGACATGGACGGGAGGCGTTTGCCTATTATCGTGCAAGAACAGGGAATCGGCAGGGGAGATCAACCCCTCACTTTTCTGGCGGACGTGACCAACCAGGCAGGAGGGACGTGGTTCCATACTTACGCACCCATTCCCCACTTTATTAGCAGTGAAATGCGTTCTATGTTCAGCGAAAACAAGGAGTACCAGGTGTTTCACTTTACTGAAGATAGCAAGGCCCAACTGGAGGTTTTTTCCGAGAAACCTCTGGGCCGTATCTATGCTGGGGAAAATCCGGCAGAACTTCTGGAAGAACATACCTCCGTCGTGGGCAGGATGAGACCGTTGCCGGAGTGGACCCAGGAAGGCCTGGTTTTGGGTGCCCAGGGCGGCACGGAAGAAGTGCTTGACAAGTTAGAAGCCCTGCTAGAGCAAGATGTTCCCTTAACCGGCTTGTGGATCCAGGACTGGGTTGGCCAGAGAAAAACAAGTTTTGGCAAACAATTATGGTGGAATTGGGAACTGGATAAGGAACATTACCCCAACTGGGAAGAGTTTACCGGCAAGTTGGAGGAAGAAGATGTAAAATTACTGGGCTATGTGAACCCCTTTTTAGTGGATACCAGCGAAAAAGATAATGTGCGCAGGGATCAGTATCAAGAGGCAAAAGAAAAGGGATATTTTGTAAAGGATGATGAAGGTGAGCCCAAGAAATTAATGCTCACTGATTTTACCGGCGGACTTTTGGACCTTACAATACCCGAAGCCAGGGAGTGGATCAAAGATATTATCAAGGAAGAAATGGTGGAAAGAGGTTTTCACGGATGGATGGCCGACTTCGGGGAAGCTCTTCCCCATGAAGTGGAAATGGATAGTGGAGAATCGGGGAGCACCTACCATAACCGTTATCCGGAAGAGTGGGCCAAAATAAACCTGGAAATTCTGGAAGAGGAAGAGATGCTGGAAGAGGGAATGTTTTTTGTCCGCGCAGGTTTTAGTGAGAGCCCCCGCTATGCCAGCACATTTTGGTTAGGGGATCAGAATGTTACCTGGGACGAGCACGATGGTATAAAAACAGCGGTAACCGGGCTGCTTACCAGCGGCCTTTCCGGAATAAGTTATAATCACAGCGACATCGGTGGTTATACTTCCATCACCGATTTCCCTTTAAACATTGTGCGCTCCGAAGAACTGTTAAAACGCTGGATAGAGCTTAACGCTTTTACTTCAATGTACCGCAGCCATGAGGGGAACCAGCCAGACGAGAACCTCCAGATTTACAGCCAGGACAATATTATCCAGCACGTAGCTGAGTTTGCAAGAATCTTCAGGGATCTGGCACCTTATCGCCGGGAATTGATGGAGGAAGCAGCAGAAACGGGAGCCCCTATTGTAAGGCCGCTTTTTTTCCATTATCCGAACGATCCAGAAACTTACGACATTGATTACCGACAGTTCATGCTTGGGGAAGATATGATAATAGCTCCCGTTTTGGATGAAGGCAAAGAAGAAGTTAGCGCTTACCTGCCGGAAGGCGAGTGGGTCCATTACTGGAGTGGTGAGACTTACCAGTTTGAAGAGGGAGAGGACGTGGAAGTTTCCGCTCCCATAGGAGAACCGGGCATTTTTTACCGGCCGGGTTCTATGGTAGAAGACTTACTCAAGTGACAGTGTGACAGTGTGACAATTGGGGAAGGGCAAGATTATTCCCATTCGATGGTTCCGGGTGGCTTGGCGGTGAT
>CAZXDQ010000365.1:0-2393 GCA_964639405.1 uncultured Syntrophomonadaceae bacterium
AAGTGTTTTCTCCTTCATGTTCGGAGACACCGGACACGTAAACGTATTCCAGCCCTGCTTCAAAGGCTGTTTCCCGGGCCTGGTCCAGGGCGGAGACGGGAGTGCGCGGCAGATCGGAAAGCTGGTACAGGGGATAAAACCGGGTAAAATGCAGGGGCACCTGGGGTCCCAGCTCTTTAGCTATCCACTGGCACATCTCTTTTATCTGTTCTGAGTCATCGTTTAATGTAGGTATCACTATATTGGTGATTTCCAGTAGGACTTCCTTTTCCCGAATTAGCTTGAGAGCTTCCAACACGGTGTCCAGTTCTCCTCCCACTACCTCCTGATAGAAGGAGGGGTCGAATCCCTTTAGGTCCACATTTACTGCGTCCATTTTAGGAAGGATTTCCTGGAGGGGCTCGGGTTTAATATAGCCTGCAGTGTGCATAAGGTTGAGCTTGCCCTCTTCCTTGGCCAGTTCAGCCACTTCTGCCATGTATTCATAAAAGATGACCGGTTCCCCGAAAGCGTAGCTCAAAGAACGTACCCCGGCGTCCCGGGCGTACTGCATTACCCTTTCAGGGGGCATGTCGTATGCGTAAACGTCTTCCGGGTGTTCCAGGGCCATATCCCAGACTTCGCAAAACTTGCACTTAAGATTGCACCCCGCGGTAGAGATAGACAGGGCGCGGCTCCCAGGAACTACGTGAAAAAAAGGTTTTCGTTCTACCGGGTCTTCCTGCACTAAGGCCGGGTTGTTGTAAGCCAGGGTGTAGCCTTCCCCTTCTCGGTTTTCCCGCACCCGACAGAGGGCTCTTTCCCCTTCTTCCAGCTCGCATTCTTTGGGGCACAGGTCGCAGCGTACCCGGTTTTCCTCCAAAGAAGTAAACCAGGGAGAGGGAGTGGGGTTAATCAACCCCTTTTTTTCCATTTGCCCTTTCTCTCCAGCTTTTTCGTCTTCTTCGCGTGTTTCTTCTCCGGGATCAGCCGGGGCGCAGCCACCCAGGAGGCCGGCTAATCCCCAGAAGCACAAGCCGCCGCCTGCTTTTTTAAAAAGATCTCGACGGTTCATTTTCCCCCGGTTTAAACTATCTTCTTTCATAAAGGATTCTTCCCTCCTTCATAATCAGTTTTCCCCGAGGCGGACTAAACTTTAACCTGCTCACTTTCGCCTTACAATTAAGAGTACCACAAAAGCGGTGGTGCTTGCAATACATGCCAGAAGGCAGGCGGCGACAATTCCAAAGATAGGCGCCACCAGAACGCTGGTCAGGATAGCCCCCAGGCAGGCCCCCAGTAGTTCCCCTCCGTATACGATGCCTGTGGACTGGTCGGCTTGCCGGTTTAAGGACAGGTAACAGGCGGCAGTAAGGGGAAAGTCTACTCCGTTAATAAAGCCTGCTGTGAAAGTTAACCCGGAAAAAAGGCCAAATACCAGGTTAGGGGAGGGGATTGCTGCAGCCTGGGGAAGCGCCAGGGCGATTACTCCGGCCCAAGACGCCATTAGCAGCTGTACGATTGTCAGGGTGTTCAGGTTGGTCTTATCTTTTACCCTCCGGTGGGTCAAAAAGGCGCCCAGGGCTAACCCGCACATGAACAGAGCAGTTATCAGGCCTACCATCTCGTAGACGAAGCCGTAAATGCTCTGGAAGGCAAAGAGCAAGGCCACCTGCAGCGCCATGGTAGATAGCCCCGTGGAAAACACCGTAAAAAGGACGGCGAAGCGGCGATGAACCTTTTGGGTTGCCAGGGGCGGGAGCATGGTCAGTCCCAGGGAGGCTAACACGGGTGCGGCGGCCAGAGGGAGCACCCACCAGGCCTCTACCTGCAGCAGGCGGTTTAAAGAGAAAGCGTGTTCTCCTCTGGTCAGGTTTTCCCAGAAGTTCAGGGTATAATAGTAGCCGATGGGCCTTAAATCAGAGTTAATAAAGTAGTTTTGGTTTACCGGAGGAAGTTGTGCTTCTTCCTGCTCCTGTTCGGTTACCGGGCCGGGTAGGGGTGGGGCTCCGCCTGGGCCGGTTAAATGGGCGTCAGGAGAGCGGCCGTGGTTTCTAACCACCCAGTTGACCCTCTGGAGCTGAGACTCTTCCAGCAGGGTGTGATAGCGCTGGGGAGAAAAGTCGTCTGCCTGGATATTCCTTTGCCGGTACCTTTCCTGAAGGGTGGAGGGATTCAGGGAGATCTGGTCCGGCTCGCCGGTGGCAAAGTAAAACATGTATTGCTCCCCCGCCGGCAACACCCGGGAAAAAACTTCTCCCAGGGTATGGTAGAGGGTGGTGTTGCGGTTGGCGATGGCGGTTCCCCGCAGGTCGGGAGTAGAGGTTACGCCGGTGACCAGCACCCCTTGAGGATCCAGGAGTTCTTTGGTTTCACGGAAAAATTCTTCGGTGTAGTAACGGTTCAGTTCTGCA
>CAZXDQ010000366.1:0-2393 GCA_964639405.1 uncultured Syntrophomonadaceae bacterium
GGTGCTTTGCAGAAACAACTAAATCTTGCTTCCTTATGCGTCTTTTATTAGTCCATTAATTATGGAGTTAACCAAATTTTACTTCCGTAAATCCATATAATGCAATTCTAAACATATTTAAGGACACTCTCCTAAAAAATATATAAGCTAAAACCATATATCATAACTGGTTTTTTTTAATGTCGTCTATTATACTGACCACAAAAATTTTAAACTTATAACTTGTTGACAATTAACTATTACTATTGTAGTATTTAGCTATAGACTTATGACAAATGTAATAGACGAGGTGCTACTTATGAGCAATATGCCGAGGCTCCCGGACGCGGAGCTGGAGATCATGAAGCTTTTATGGGACACGGGTGAACCATTGAGCACTAATGATATTGTGCAAAGCTTTAAAGAAACCAGGGGGTGGAGCGTCTCCACGGTGATAACGCTAACCCGCCGACTGGCAAAAAAGGGTTTTGTACGAACTGAAAAAAAGGGACGCAGCCATTATTTTTCACCCCAAATAAAAGAGAAAGATTACCTGAGTAATGAAACCAAGACTTTCCTGGAAAAGCTCCACAACAATTCTTTTAAGAGCCTGGTGGCCACCCTTTACAGTAATAAAGATATCACCAAAGAAGATATAGAGGAGCTTTCAACTTTGCTGGAGGAGCTTGATTAAATGCTGGAAAATCTTTTTACGGCATTTCTAAAAGTATCCGTAACGACTACGGTATTGATTTTAATTATATTAGTCTTAGAAAAACGCTTTTCTCAAGCCTATACGGCCAAATGGAAGTATTTTTTATGGCTAATTATTATTATCAGGCTGATAATCCCGGTACATGATTTCTCCGATATTAACTTTATCTCTCTGCCTGCACCGCCCAATGAAACAGGAGTAATAACCGAGAGCCCAGGAACCAGTGAAGCTTCTTTTTCTCCGGAAGAACCGGAATCTGGTCAGGCTAACCTAGGCACGGGTCCTGATACTGACTCCCCCCTTTCTTCTACTCAGGATATTCAGTCGGTTGCCACTGGCGAGGGAAGCAATTTATCCCCTGCATCAGGCGAGACTTCTTCT
Source organism: uncultured Syntrophomonadaceae bacterium (assembly GCA_964639405.1). GTDB lineage: Bacteria > Bacillota > Dethiobacteria > DTU022 > PWGO01 > CAZXDQ01. The sequence goes on from CAZXDQ010000366.1 coordinate 1,076, forward strand.
CTTATGGAAACGGCAGCGATAATTTGGGTGATAGGGGTGGTCTTCTTCTTATTTTATCGCCTGGTGGCTTACTTTGCAGTTAAAGTCCACCTGAAAAGATGGTACCGCATAAATAGTGATAACCGGCCCCAAGAGCTGCTAAGCCAAATAAAAAACGAGATGAAGATTAAGAGAAGAATAGATATAAGAACATGCAGTAAAATCAACGGTCCTCTGACCCTGGGATTTATAAAACCCACCATACTTATCCCCAACCTCAAGTTTACCGAAGAGCAGCTCAGGTTGATTTTGACCCATGAGCTGGTGCACATAAAGCGTTGGGACACCGTTTATAAATTGCTGGTAATGCTGGCCTGCGCCCTTCACTTTTACAACCCGGTAATCTACCTGCTGGCAAGGCGCATAAACCGTGACCTGGAGATTTCCTGCGACGAGGAAGTGGTAAAGGGCAGAGACGCCCGTTACCGGAAAAAATACGGCCAGGCCTTGCTGGAATTAATACGGGAAAGCAAGACCAGAGAGACAGCATTTTTTACTTATTTTCAACCGGATAAGCACGATTTGCAAAAGAGGCTAAAGGCCTTAATGGATACTACATCTAAAAAAAGAGGTCTGGCGGCTCTCGGTGTAGCGGGCATAATGGCGGTAGTTATGGCAGGCACGGTGGTTGCTTGGGTGCCTGAACCGGTGAAAATCGAAGAAGGGGAAGCTGTCCAGCTATCCGACAGAAGCAAATTTTATTTTTACCAGGCAGAAGAACTGGTTCTTAGCGCCGGGGATCTAAAGGAAGCGCTTCACCGGGATTGGGAAGAGATAGGAGGCGGCGAGTTGGTGCTGGGGCTAGAAGATATGGCTCACCACCCTTATCCTTCTATGGAGGGCAAACTTTTGGGCTATCCGGTTTATTCCCCCGATGAGAATTATCTGGCTTTTATACTGCAAAACCCCGGTAAAACCACACCTTATGCGGCGGTGGGGATGCTGGAGATGGATACCGGCGAGCTTTTCTTTACCAGGGCAGTGCCTGAAAGAATTAACTCCATGGGCTGGTCCCCATATGGTATACGTCTGGCCTACCAGACCCGGACCGTGGAAGAGAATTACACCCATGCGTTATACGTGGATAAAGTTTCAGAACCGGGCAGCGGCTATGTTTTGCAGGTCCAGGAATCCAATGCGCTCCCTAATTCCTTAGTGATAGAGGAAATGTTTTGGTCCCATACCGGGGAAGAATTGAATTTAATTGGGGAGCATGAGACCTCAGAAGATAAATACCACTGGGATATATTAGTACTGGTAGAGGACGAGGAATTCGCCT
>CAZXDQ010000367.1:0-2384 GCA_964639405.1 uncultured Syntrophomonadaceae bacterium
CACTGAACGACTCTACAACTATGCTCTGCAGCACCACGACCTGAATTCGTTCAAAAAAGACCTGCTCACCGATATGCCTGCCGCCCCAGACCACTTTGCCCGCTGTTCGGAAATCAACCGCCAGGGCCCTGCCCTGTTAAGCGGGTTAGGAGTTCCCCGCCCCATGAACTCCACTGAGGTGTCAAAAGCTATTAAACAGGGAAAAACTGTTTTGGACACCCGTCCCTACCATTCCTTTGCCGCAGCTCATATTCCTGGAGCTTACAGCATCAGCCATTACGGTAACTTGGCCACCTTCGCTGGATGGATCATTCCTCCTGAAGATGAGCTAGTAATGGTCCTGGAGCAAGAAAGCGATCTGGAAAAAGTAGAAAAAAACCTGCACTACGTAGGCCTGGACAATGTAGTGGGTTATCTGGCCGGTTCTATAGAGGGCTGGATTAACGCCGGCTACCCTGTGGATCGCATTGAGACCATCTCCGTGCACCAATTGAGGAAGTGGATGGAAACAGAAACTCCCCTGGTTTTGGATAACCGGGCCAAAAGTGAATATAACCTGGAACATATCGGAGGCACAATTCTGGCTCCCACCCCTGATATCCGGTACCAGTACAAAGAATGGGATCCCAGCAACCCAGTATTGGTGCTCTGCAATACTAGCAACCGATCCATGACCGCAGCCAGCCTATTAAAACAGCGAGGTTTTCAACGGGTGATCAACGTAGTGGGTGGCACTACAGCTTGGGCTGCCTCCGAGTATCCCATGGAAGCTGTAGGTGATGGCGTATGATGGGAACCTTGACAGAACAAATTTTTATTCAGCCCTGGCCTTTCTGGATCGGTGGAATCATTATCGGCCTCCTGGTGCCACTACTCTATTACTTCTACAACACAGCCCTGGGGGTGTCCACCGGTTACGGCAACCTGGTAAAAATAATTTTCCGAGCACACCAACTTAAATGGATCAGTTCTAATTTTGAAGATACCTGGAGTTGGCGTGTCTTTTTTATAGCCGGCATAATCTTGGGGGGCTTTATTTCTAACTACCTGGCAGGTAACCCCTGGTTCACCTCTGAGATGGGGCAGTTTACTTCCCTCCTGAATTGGCCTGAGCTAGTAACGGCATTGTATTTTTTCACCGGCGGGGTGCTACTGGGATTGGGCGCGCGTATGGCTGGCGGGTGCACTTCAGGTCATGGCATCCACGGTATCGCCAACCTGCACCTGTCCAGCATCTTTGCTACTATTTTCTTCCTTTTAGGAGGATTAATTGCAGCCAATTTGGTACGATTTATCCTTTTGGGGGGTGCTGGATAATGAAGAAAAAATTGGGGTTTATGGGCTTTGGCATCCTTTTCGGTTTTACTTTAAGCCGGGTAGAAGCCTCGGAGTTCGATCTGATTTTTGGCATGTTTACCGGTCAAAATCTAAAACTGGCTGCAGTTATCCTCACCGCTATTGCGGTCGGTTTTATCGGTATGCGGGTGCTCAGCCTGAGCGCAAAACCAACCAGGAGTGGTCAACCACTAAAAATTAGCCACAAAAAACTGGGTCGATGGAGCCTTACAGGAGCAGTTCTTTTCGGCATCGGTTGGGGTATGGCCGGTGCCTGCCCGGGCACTGTCCTGGCCCAAATGGGAGAAGGCAAGATCTTCGGATTTTTAACCTTTGCAGGGATGATTTTCGGCACATATATCTATGCCCTGCTGAAAGAAAAACGACCGGAATTATAACCTTGTTGCTGATACCGAGACAGTAAAGGTTTAGCGGAGTAATTCCGGCAATTCTTTGACATTATCATAATCTCCAACCCTTCCTGCCAACTTTCATATTTACCTCTATTCTCCTATCTTCTGCTTTGCTTTTTGAAGTTTAAAGGTAGTATTTTACTAGCATTTAATATATTCAGCCAGTTTCCTTTTTAAAATAAACTAGATAATAGGTTATGGTTGACTTATAATAACATCCTGGCTTAAACTTCTGTTCAGAAAGAAAACAGTAAATTATCCCTGTAAAGGAGGGATAAATTTTGGATGAAGAAAAAAGAAAAGAAATGCAATCGAAAAGAGCGCTGGTTAGAAAACTTAAAAAGACTGAAGCAGAGGCAAGAAGGAGGGCTATTAAAGAACGTGCTCCCTTCAAGGGACTGCAAATAAGGCCTACCTCCTCCCTGTTTGATGAAGAGGGCAAAAAAGAACCTGGAGAAGACAACTGGTCAGGATATGGTTTCGATATTCATCCCCATGTAACTATCATTTCTTCCTTACTGTTATTGGTTTTTATTGTCCTTACCTTGCTGTATCCTACTCAAGCAGAAATATCTTTTCAAAACGCTATGGATTTTATAACTGCTAACGCTGGCTGGTTTTTAGTTCTAGTGGCTA
>CAZXDQ010000368.1:0-2374 GCA_964639405.1 uncultured Syntrophomonadaceae bacterium
CCCACCGACCAATTATAGGGAATCTCCAAGGTTTCTTTAAAACTCAACAATTCGAAATTTCTTGACATTTAAATTATCCTCCCTTCTTACCAAGGTTTATTGCCTAAAAGCATAAGATCCGACCAAAAAGCACCTCCGAAACCAGTGGCCAGGGCAAGCTCTGCCCCATCAACTTGTCTGTCGCCAGCCCTACCTTGTACTTGTAAAGCCGCTTCTCCTATGCGCAAAAGCCCGGTAGCCCCTATACAATTAGTAGCCAGAACTCCTCCTGATGGATTAAAGGGAAGTTCCCCTCCCATATCAGTAGCTCCATCCCATACCAACTGAGGTGCTTCTCCTGGTCCACACAATCCCATAGCTTCAATCCATTTGAGGCCTGCAAAGGAATAAGGCTGATATAGTTCTACTACATCCAATTCCTTGAGGGGCTCCTTTATCCCCACATTATTGAAAACTTCACTGCATCCGGCCTCTAAAGTAGAAATACGTTCGTAATTAATGTCTTCGAAGTAAGATATGTTGTGGCGAATAGATGTGCCCCATACCCAAGCAGGGTTTGGCGAAAGTTTTCTAGCCTTCCGTTCCGTTGCAAAAATAACACAGGCAGCTCCGTCGGTCCTGGGACAAATATCTAACAACTTTACCGGATAAGAAAGCATAGTAGAATTCAAAACCTCATCCACAGTTATTTCTTTCCTCAAGTGGGCGTAGGGGTTATTGACAGCATGCTTTCGGTCTCTCACCGCCACCCGAGCAGCATCTTTTTCTGTAATACCGTATTTTTTCATGTATACCGAAGATTCTATTGCCAAACCAGGGAGGGCGCCAGCAAAACTAAAACGATCAAAAATGGGATCACTGCAGGTAATAATGGCACCAGTGGTGTCTGATTCTGAGTTTTTCTCCCAGCCAACCACCGCCACCACATCAAATAAACCGGATGCTGCAGTAAAATAGCCTCCAATACCAATGGTAGTCCCAGTAGTTCCACCGGTAGTCAGTTTCATTACTGGTTTCATATATCCTCCGGTTCCGTCTACGCTCCAAGTATCAACATAATTTACACTCTCGAAGTGATCCATATTGCCCACTATGATAGCGTCTAAGTCATTGACGCTTAACTCGGAATCTTCTAAAGCTGACTGAACCGCTTCGTTGATCAGTTCCACCCCGTTTACATCTTCTCTTCTGCTTTTATGATAAGTTTGTCCAAAACCCACTATCCCAACGCGTTGAGCCATTATAATTTTACCTCCTTTCTCTTATTCCCCTACTATTAATACACAATGGGATTGACCACAGGGACCATTGACACCGTGAGCCAAGGCATTTTTTACCTCACTGACCTGATGTTCGCCTGCTTCACCTCGCACTTGCAAAACAGTTTCGATCAAGCGGGACATTCCTGCTACCAAAACAGCATGCCCCCCTAAACAACCTCCCGAAGGATTCACCGGTAAAGCTCCATGCAGAGAGGTAACTCCTTCATGCAGGAGGTTTCGGGCTTTTCCTTTATCCGCAAAACCCATGGCTTCCAAATACATCAGCTCTTGGTAAGAAAACTGATCGTACAATTCCACCACGTCCAAATCCTCCAGTGGATTTTTTATTCCAGCCAAGGAATAAGCCCTTTGGGCGGCATCAGTCAATGCCCTCGTTTCCGAGAGTTCCCTGTCTCCCAAATGATAGGCATCACAGCAGTGAGCAGCTCCTTTTATCCATACGGGTTTTTTCCCCAGTTTCTCGGCTACCACTTTATGTCCTAAAATCACCGCCGCTGCTCCATCGGACATTGGCGCTGCATCCAGTTCTTTTATAGGATCAGCTAACATTGGGGAGTTCATAACGTCATCTACTGTATAACTGCCTTTCCGATGGGCTCGATTATTTTTCTCCGCGTTGCCTAAATTTTTAACAGCCACTCCAGCAAAATCTTCAGCTTGAAGCCCATAGCGATCCATATACCTTTTAGCTTGTAAAGCAGAAGAACTAATATGATCCAACCCTATTTGCTTGGTATAGATGTAATCGAACATGGCATTGTAAATCATGGAAGAGTTTGACTCGGATCCCTTGCTATGAACCACTACCAAAGTAGTTTTATAAACTCCTGCCAGAATCCTCATCAATCCGTAAAAAGCGCCGAAGGTGCCGTCTCCTTCTACGGTAGAGACGTTTTTGCCGTCTTGATGAGAAGAACCACTGGCATCCATCACTGCCATACAAGATATGGTTCTACCATCGAAAAAGTCATTGGATACCGACACCACGTTATCAATATCATTCATGGTTAATCCTGAATCCTCTAAAGCTTGAGATACTGCTTCATGAACCATCTCTGCAAAATTATAATTTTTCTTTTCAGCTTCAATTG
>CAZXDQ010000369.1:0-2371 GCA_964639405.1 uncultured Syntrophomonadaceae bacterium
ATTAATAATATTATTACTGTGCTACTAAATATATATCAACAGCACATATTACATGGCTTCTCCTCCAGAGATGTTGATAACTTCACCGGTGACATAGTCGCTTTCCGGGGAGACCAAATAAAGCACTAAAAAGGCAACTTCTTCCGGAGTTCCCTGCCTTCCCAGGGGAACTTGTTCGCCTCTTCTTTTTTTCTCCTCTTCGGTCCAGCCATGAAGGTCTGTGCTAACGGTACCGGGAGCGACGGCATTAACATTAATATTATAAGGAGCCAGTTCCTTGGCCAGTGATTTGGTAAACCCTATAACACCGCATTTTGCTGCACTGTAGTGAGAGCAAGTAGGTGCTCCTACCAGGGCAAAGCTAGAGGACGAGTTCACTATTTTACCTTTATTCTGGGCCACCATATACGGAGTTACAGCCCTGCTCCAGTTAAAAGTTCCATTCAACATTACATCAATGGTACGGTGCCAGGTATCCCGGGACATTTCGTAGATTTTGGACTTGGTTATGAATCCGGCATTATTGACTAAAACATCAATCTTGTTAAACTTTTCGTAAAATCTCTCGACTAACTCATTAACTCCCTGATAGTCTGTAACATCGCCTACAAGAGGGTAATATTTTTCTAAGCCGTAACTCTTTAATACATCAATGGTTTCCTCTACTTTTGCTTCATTGATATCATTGATTCCTACAGTAGCACCTTGTTGGGCCATTTTTAACGAGACGGCCCTTCCTATACCGCTCCCTGCCCCGGTAATAATGGCGCTCTTTCCTTCAAGGCTCAACAAACAGCAACACCTCCTTCTTTTAGTCTTTCCACTAACCCATAAGAAAAGCAATCATGTCAAGCACTTGTTAAACATTTAAACATTCATACCACCAGTAAAAGCGTGGACTTTATGCCAGGTTGATCGTAAACGGCCAAAAAGCGAGTAATGCCCCTTCCACCAGGGACTCGCATATACGGGTGGTCTCCTGCAGCCCTGACACAAGGCGAGCAGCCTTTGCTCCCCATGGTCCGTTAGCCAAAGCTAAGGCCAACGCTTGGCATTTCAGCGGGCTTTCGTCACATTCGCCATTTATCAGTAAATAGAATCAGACCCCCACGTTAAACATGCCCCGGCGGCCCACTTTCAAGTGGGCCGCCGGAGTGGCAAAAATAGGCCTGGAGTTTCGCTATCGCCAAGTTTTGCTATAACTCACTACGCATAGAACGCAAATTAAGTCACACTAACACTTACTCTTGGTTTGTTGACCGGACATTCAGAAATTAACCCCATTTTCCTTTCTTCATATGCCCCTCTACTTCTGCCTTAGTGGAAGCTAATAGGAACTCGGCATCTTCTTGAAGTTTTTTAAACAAGGTAACACAACGTGGATCTAAGTTGTCTTCAATACCTTCTTCCGCTATTTCCAAAAGGCGTGGTAATATTTCCATCAGCTCCACATGCAGATCGTTAGTAACCCTGGAACGCGCCACCATTTCTTTCTCTTCCTCGCTTAGAGCAACGTACTTTTCTCCGTCAGCTCCACATTTAGGACATTTCTTGGGAGGTTCTTCCCCTTCTCTGATCAAGTTGCAAACGGAACACTTCCAGTTTTGCATAGCACATCATCCTTTCTTAAGCTCTTTTTGCTTATTTGATGCTTAATTTTATGTGATTAATATTATAGAACTTATTGGATTAATGTCAACTTATTTTGCAAAACTTCCATTAATAAGTTAAGACAACAAAAAACATGGCAGGAATTTTTATTTTTTTTGCAGAAACAGTGATTAATAGAGAAATAGTGCTTACCGAAGGAGGTGAAAACCTGGATTGCTACAATATTTGCATTTAAATTATGTAAATTTTAGTAATACAGGTTGCAATTCATGAAATCTACCACAAGGGCTTATATCAATTTAGGAGCTTTGGTTTTAGTGTTACTTATGAATTTTTTAGCTAATGCTTTACCATTAAACCAACTAACACAAGCTGATATATCAGAAATGTTTCCCGTTCTTTTAACCCCCGCAGGATATGTTTTTTCTATTTGGGGGCTAATCTATCTTTTGTTAACAGGTTTTACCGTTTATCAAATTATTCCGAAATACAGGGAAAACAATTATGTTACTGCAGTAGGGCTTCTATTTGCCGTCACTTCGCTTTTAAATGTAGTATGGATATTCGCCTGGCATTATCTTCAAATCGGAGTTGCCTTGATTATTATGGTTTTATTGTTGCTTACTTTAATCTATATTTATTTACGCCTGGAAAGACGAACTAAAGAAAATTTCTTGGATTTTTGGCTGGTAAAACTTCCTTTTAGTTTATACTTGGCATGGATAACAGCTGCTGTTCTGGTTAACTTTAATGTTTGGCT
>CAZXDQ010000370.1:0-2363 GCA_964639405.1 uncultured Syntrophomonadaceae bacterium
AAGTAGTCAACTCTGTCAGCAGCAACACCGATTATTTGGTAGTAGGAGAGAATCCGGGAAGTAAATTAGAAAAAGCTCGTTCATTGAACGTGAAGGTAATCACCGAAGAAGAGTTATATCAATATACAGGATTATGATCAGGCTTGACCAGTTTTTAATTCAAAAGTAACTTAGCCTTTCGGAAAGCAGGGTCTGAAGCCGAAGGCAGCCTAACCGCACCTCCTAGAAGTTACTTGAACCTAAAGAGACTGAATAGACGGCTTTTCAGAAAAGAGATATGTGGTAAAATAAAAGATACTTCCTCGATAAGGAGGATATGCTTTTTTAAATGAAGAATTCAGGAGAGGAAGAAAAAGAGAAAGCTGCTTTGCTAAACCTTTACCCACCAGGCTCGGAAGAAGCAGCTGAAAGGGACATGGAAGAATTATTTCTTTTAAGCAGGACTGCAGGAGTAGAAATTGTTGCCCAGTATCAACAAAAAAGGTTCTATCCTGATCCTGCTTATTATATTGGTAGGGGAAAGCTGGAAGAGATTAAAAATGACGCCCAGGAGTGGGGATTTGAAACAATAATATTCAACCAGGAATTATCTCCAGTGCAGACTCGTAATCTGGAGAATTTTCTGGAGAGGAAAGTTTTGGACAGGACTGCCTTGATATTAGATATATTTGCTAAAAGGGCCCGTTCCAAAGAAGGAAAACTTCAGGTAGAGTTGGCTCAATTACAATATCACCTTACTCAATTGACAGGACACGGTACTTCCCTTTCTCGTCTGGGAGGAGGTATTGGAACTAGAGGTCCTGGAGAGCCCAAATTAGAGATTAATCGACGTCACCTACGGCAGAGGATAAGCGAGTTAAAAAAGATGATTTCTTCTGTCAGAAAACACCGCAGGGTACATCGTCAGAAGAGAAAAAAAGAAGGTTACCCCATGGTTAGTTTAGTGGGATACACTAACACGGGTAAATCAAGCCTCCTTAATGCCCTGGCGGGAGAAAACCTGTTAACTGAAGATATGCTCTTTGCCACCCTGGATCCTACCGTAAGAAAAATATATTTGGAATCGGGAGAGCCGGTTCTGTTGGCTGACACAGTGGGATTTATCAGAGAACTTCCCAGCCAATTGTTAAATGCATTTAAAGCGACCCTGGAAGAAATTAATGAAGCTGATTTGATCCTTCACCTGGTGGACATAAGCAATCCGGATTTTTATCAGCAAATTGATACAGTAGAGAAAATCTTAAATGAAATATTGGAAATTACCCCCAAAAAATTATTAGTATTCAATAAAATTGACCGACTTCCTTCAGAAGATGTAAACCTTCAAAAACTACCAAGAGATTATCCCGGGAGTGTTTTTATTTCTGTCCATCAGAATATCGGCTTGGAAGAACTTATGCACAGTATTTACCAGTACTTGAGTCAACGAAATTACACGGCTTTTTTTGCAGTTCCTTACCAGCACATGGATTTTGTAGACAAGCTTTACCGGCAGGCTAATGTTAAAGAAATTTCTTATCATGAAGGGGAGATAAAAATCACTGCAGAAACCGATGAAGTATTTTTGAAACAACATCCTGAATTTTTAGTGGAAACCCACCAGGGAAATAGTTAGAGGTTAAGTATTAACTGGATGGAAGGGGGGCGTTTATAGTTTGCCTTACTCTGTTTCTTGGCTAGATTGTTTATCCATAGAAGAAGGATTTAAATCTTTAATTTATCCACTTGTTAAAGAGGTTTTACCCCTTTGGGAACAAATAGATAAATTGTCCGTTATTAATCAACAAAAAGTTTTGGATGTTTTTCGCTTTGAACAAGTTAGTGATAGCGATTTTGGAGAAAGCACTGGTTATGGTTATCAGGACTTGGGAAGAGAAAAGTTGGAAAGAATTTTTTCCAAGATTTTTGGTGGAGAAGCTTCTTTGGTAAGGTCTCAACTGCTGTCGGGGACACACGCTCTTTCAGTATCACTATTTGGTCTATTAAGGCCAGGAGATCAATTGCTCACTTTAACAGGGCCGCCGTACGATACTTTACTACAAGTAATTGAAGGAAAATCTGTAAAGGGAACTCTGAAGGAGTGGGGAATAGAGCATAAAGTTCTTCCCTTATTGAATTCAGGGCAACCAGATATTTCGGCTCTAAATCAGCAGGTGAGTTCTCGACAAGAGAAGCCAGCTCTAGCTATGATACAGCGGTCTCCCGGTTACAGCAGTATTCGTCCCAGCCTGAAAGTTAGGGAGATTGAAAATTTAATAAGTGAATTCAAGCGGGTCTTTCCCCAGGTTCCTGTACTTATAGACAACTGTTATGGTGAACTGGTTGAACCTGTAGAGCCCCTGGAGGTAGGAGCTGATGTTATG
>CAZXDQ010000371.1:0-2352 GCA_964639405.1 uncultured Syntrophomonadaceae bacterium
CGGCACATCCGTTTCTTCTTCATCATTAACCTCTTCTCGCTCTTCCTCTTCATCGTTGGTCACTTCCTCTACAGCTTCATCCACTACCTCTTCTGCTTCTTCTCCTATTAAATCTCCAATAATACCACAACCAGTTACACTTAACGCAAGAATTAGGGTGACTGCTAAAAGAAGCAAGTAGCTCTTTCCTTTTAAATTATGCATGATCAACTCACTCCTTAAATTTTATTTATTGACACCACAGAATAGGGTATCAATTTATAGCTTTTCTTTAATGGCTTATAATTAAGCCTCTTCCTTTATTTGACTGGCTTCTGTTTCAAAAACCACCTGACTGGGCCCCCAAGTATCGCCAAGTCGCCTTCCTTTGGGATCACTGTTCAACTTCATCAACTCTATTATTAAAATAACTAAACCTACTATGGGAGCAATGATCCATCCAAGAATTGGGATTACCATAATAAGATAAGGTATAGCAAAAATAGCATTTCTCCTAACTGATATTGAAAAATCCGCTTTTTCATTATTTTCATTACGAACCTGCATTTTCATTACTTTTTTACCTACGCTTTGTCCATCAAACAAGCCATCTTTTATGAGCATATAAATTGCACCAATGATACCCCCAACCACAGGAATAAAACCTACCAATGAAGAAATAACCCCATCAATAACTGCAGCAATGAGACGATTCATTAGATCTACCTTAGGATAGTCTAGCATGATTTTACCACCTTTCATTTTTTAATTCTTAAAATTGGCACATCACCAAGGCACTATTACATTTAATTCAAGGGAAACACTAATTAATCATCAGCACTGTTCTGTTTTAATTCCATCATCAAAGCCTCCATAAGTTAAGAAAGGTCACCAGGGCCTTCCATTTCATGGGAGTCATAGGTGCTTTTTCTTTTTCCGCAGCTCTTCCCTCTAATCCCAGAAATCCCAGGCCACTACTTTCTGGAAATCGCTGCGAAATCCCAAACACTACAATGGTCCACTTCCTCAGAAAAATGGTGCTTTCTATTCCCAAGGGGGTTACTTTAGTTTCTGTATCACCAAACTGCTAGTTCTCGCTGGAAATAGAATGAACTACGGACCCTCTCCGTTCCCTTGCACCATGTTCCCTCCGGAACTACTTCATTTACCACCTCCAGCTGCACTGCTTTTCCTTTTTTCGTCTACCTATATTCTTTAGTTTCTTCTGGTTTTCGTGAATAACTGCTACTTTTTATCCACACCGCTTACGTTAGCAGTTCCTCCAAGCTGGTAGCGGTACGCAGTGAGCTTTTCCTTTTTTTTTCTTTGCTCATTTAAATTCAAAGGTTAATATGGGGTTATAATAGCTCAAAAAGTCCCTCAAAAATGAATGCGGCTAACGGGGCAAAGCAGGTGGTCAAGATACATTAAGCCCAGTAACATCACTTTTTAAAAGAGCATTCTTCTTTATCAACAGCTTCTTTCTCTTCTCCATTAACCTCTACTTCCTCTCCATCCACGTCTTCTCTCCCATCATTTGCTCCCTAAACTTTATCTCCCCCCACAAAAGACATCAGCAACTCAAGAGTCTGAATTAGCGTCTAACTTTCAAAATAAATAATAATATTTGTAATAATATTTAAAAACATGTTTCTATGGAAAAATAAATAATCCTCCCTAAAACTCACAAAAAATTTCGCTACATAATTTGTTATTTTTGAAAACTTATTAGCCTTATTTTATATCAGTGCAATTAAAAAGCTACTATTGTAGGGAAATTTGTATGGGAGAACATACGAAATATTTGATTGGCTGTGTCTAATCAGCCTGAAAAATAATGAGCGCCTGTTGTGTTAGACGATTTGTGACCTTAAAGTAAGTGTTACCCAAGCTTGGCGAAAGATAGCCTGGAGGCGGGCCGGGCCACAAGATGCGGTCCGCCGAAATCGAGTTCAGGAGAAGAATTATGGAGGACAATCCGCCGGAAAACTGCATCTTGAGCCTTAACTTTGGTTAACGAACGATGCGGGGGCCAAGCGACCGACACAACAGAACAGGAAAAAAGAGTGAGCAGTTAAGTTTGACTTATGTTAATCCGCCATGATAGTATTTATTCATCGTAAAAGCCAATTCCTATCTTACCAGCCGGGAGCTGCAGATACCCTGATGTTACAGGGGGACTGCAGACTGTTTGATAAACAAAAGCTATCCTGCAACCCTTAGAGTGGAGGCAGGTAGTTATTGCTTTAACCGGTTACTAGTGACTTTAAACAGAAAGAAAGAGAGTTTGCTTATGGTTGAAAATGGGAATACAATACATGATGAAAATATTTTGGAGATAATCACCTCCTTCTTATATAAACAAGAGGATAT
>CAZXDQ010000372.1:0-2350 GCA_964639405.1 uncultured Syntrophomonadaceae bacterium
CAAAGACGGAGTGGTCATTGTTTTTCACGACGATACGCTTGCGCGTACAACCAACGTGGAAGATGTTTTTCCGGGCAGGGAAGATGATCTTATTGAAACCTTTACCTATGAAGAATTAAAAGAATTGGATGTCGGAAGCTGGTTTAATCGGGAGTTTCCAGATAAGTCTTGTGAATCCTACGAAGAAGAGAAGGTGGTTACCTTGGAAGAGCTGACAAATCTAGCAGAGTCGGGCAATAACAACCCGGGACTTTATCTGGAAACCAAGTCTGCTCCCCGTCATCCGGGAATAGAAGAAGACATTGCCTCGAATCTGCAGGAGAAAGGATGGCTGGAGGGGAAAGCTCCAGAAGGACTGGAACCTCCCGAGCAGGCGATAAACGAAGAAAGGGGTGTCCCCTGTGTTAATGTTGCTGCCACTTCCACGCGGGTCATTTTCCAATCCTTCCACGATGACAGCCTGGTGCACCTGGCCCAAGTAGCTCCTCAATACCCCAGGGTTCTTTTGATCAGCGATACCATGGAAGAAGAAAAGGGTTGGGAATACTGGTTGGACAGGGCCGAAGAGGTAGGCCATGGAATCGGCCCTATAGGGTGGCTGGGGTGGCCCTGGAATATCGGGGAAGCTCATCAACGTGAGTTGCTGGTACATCCTTATACTATAAACGATGCCTGGCAGATGAGATTGCTCTCTTTTTTCGGTAGTGACGGTCTTTTTACAGACCGCCCCAATTTGGCCCTGGAAGTTTTGAAATGATAGCTTCCAAAATAAGCTAATACGACCTAAGCCACTTATTACTGTATCCCGCTTGAAAAATGAGCCCATGATTGGCGCTGTGAAATCATTTTTTTTACGGGCACTATAATTATTTTACCAGTTTTACTTGGCGATGGGATATTTATAGTTGTTTTTTGTAGGTTACGTTATAGTGGATGTAGGTGTTTTTCTTTGGCTCCGCTGAATACACGGTCTCTCCACCGGTAGTAATCAGAGTGGTAGACACCGTAACGGCGGCAGACTTCGGTTAAAGTGGTATCCTGGCGCATGCCTTCCATTACAATTTGCAGCTTCTCGTCGGAACTAAATTGCTTCTTTTTCTTAACCATAGTTTCCGAACCACCTTTCTTAAAGTTAGTCTAACAGTAGGGAAAGATGTTAGTCCAATTTTAGTGTTTTTAAATCAAAATCTGTTGCAGCGGTTCAGAAACATTATATAAAAATATAGTTTCCGGTAGGGTGTCAAACGGAATCAAACCAGGGAATTCTTACAGAAGGCACTATCCAGAAAAACGGTGAAAGCATAAATTATTTGAGTGCAGAGAAAATAACCCGCATGTATTATATTGCTACTAAACAAATATAGCCACGCATAACTGATGTTTTTAGTGTGAAGTTGTTATAGTTAATAGTAGCCCGATTTTTTATTAAGCATTTTCCACCTTACTAAGGGAGTTTGCAATTTTAAAATAGTAGTTAATGTAGCCTGTCAAGCTTTCTGCTCAAGCTGATTACATACGGGTGCTGAAAGTCATAACCCATACAGTAAGCTTCTGAGAGCTGCTCCCTTAGGCCTTCAATGGATATATTGCAGAGTGCTTCTTCAATTTTTTCGTGAGTGTTTAAGAAGCTATTCATGGCATGCTCGTTCAACAGGTATTTTTCTGGGGGAAGGTAATATATGTTACTGTGAATCTCGTCGTTAATGGCCACTTTAGGGTGGGAGTGCAAAATTTTAAACAAGGTTTCAGGGCTAAACATATATCTGTTGTACTGGCATAATGCCAGGCACCTGCTGTTATTAAAAAAATAATTTACTTCTGATTCGATTCTGGTTAGTGGATCCATGCAGTCTACTTTTGAGAGCCAGCTGGCTTCAACAGAAATTCGAAGGCAGGAATATCCTTCTTTTCTGGCATTTTCGGTCTCTTTACCTAAAAAATGAAACAGGCGATCAAGATAAAAGCTGCTTTCTAACAAATTACCTGTGTCAATATTTCTGAACTGGAACTGTCCGCTTTCTAAAAACCCCTCCAGGTTAACAAGGTTTTCTGAAATATAGTTTTTAATCTCTTCAGATTCGCTTTTTTCAGAAAGATAAACTATTTTATCATTATTAATGATACCTTGCCAGATAAAAGGCGACAGGGTCTGCAACCTTTCTTTTTCTGAGCCGTAGAGGAGACAGGCATGCTCTCCAGGTTTCAATGTTTCCATAAACCGAGACATACATCACCCCTCCAGTTTAGTCCTCAGTATTCTTCAGAAAAGTTCGACAATATCAATATAAATTCCTTCTTGTTATTCAAAAAATATGAAAACAATAGAAATATAAAGGATTTGGCAAAATCA
>CAZXDQ010000373.1:0-2344 GCA_964639405.1 uncultured Syntrophomonadaceae bacterium
TATAACGACGTACCGCAACCCAAAGGGCATTTCCCACTTCATACCAAAAGATCGGGGGAACTATTAGATCTAACTGCAAGTTCTCAGCAGCACGATCGCGTAGCGGCAAAGTTAGCCGTGTTTCTTCTCCCGGCAACAACCAGGACAAAGCTATCGAGGCGTCTAAAACTACATGCTTCATCAATAACGCCTTCCCTCTTTTCGCATATCAAGAAGCTCCTCTGTGGTAACAGAACCGGATGCGGATTCGCGAACCTGGTCCATTTTTTCAGCAGCTGATTGACGGTCTTGGGTATAAAGCGAGCTTAATGCCGAAGAGACCATAAATTCGGAAAGTGATTGGCCCCGTTGGCTGGCCGCTACTTTGAAAATTCGACGCAATTCTTCACTTACATAAACGCTTATTTTCCCGGACACTAAAAATCACCCCTTTAATAGTTTAACTCTTTAGCGCTAAAGAGTCAATCTTTGGCAAATCAAACTAGCCGCGACCAACTACTAGAATGAGATGAACATACGCGGAGCCTTAGTCAATATTTTTTTGTTTATATAGATCTGCTGTTTAGCATGTTACTTGGGCTTCAACTTAGCATTGCGGCCAAAATCCGTCAACAGCATGTTGATAGTAATCGTGGCGGGGTTCAGCGGGCTTGTCCCCCGGCAGCACATTATATCACCAGAAAAGCATCCAACAGGCCCAAACTCCCAGTAACCTCACCCCCAGCAAGCGTATCAGGATAATGGAATTGCGAACAACCATCCACTTTACCGTTTCCGGGGTAGCAAAGGGATAAACCACGGGAAGAAAGGCAACTGGCAACAGCAAGGGACCATAGCTAACCTTGGCCCATAAGTTTACATTTCCGCCCTACTGGTCTACCATGAGTAGAGGAATAAGGTCCAGCAATGCCAGCACCCCCGCCAAAACCATTACCAGTACGTAACACTTCGCCGCCCGGTTAACCAGGGAATAGAAGGTGCGCACCCGGGGGATGTGTTCCAGGTGAGCGGTCATCGTCTTATCCCCGGGGTTAAGCCCGAAGCGGTCGTCAGCTTCCACGGTAACTTCTTTCGGGCAGCCATTTGAACGGTTGCACCACACACATCTTTCCATAAAATCCTCGGTTCCATCCTTATTGCTTCTCTAAAGAGTTGAGAAAAGCTAAAAAAGGTTGCTGTAGGCCAAAACCCAGAGCAGCCCCAGGGCTGCAGCGGTAACCAGGGTGTAGTAAAGGCGGGCGCTTATGGTCCAGTAGTTCTTCCACCAGGATAAAAAGGTAAAAACTACCATGGCGCTGCCCAGGGCCGCCAGGGGCCAGGGAAGGCTCAGGACAAAGCCGGCCAGGGGAGTTAAACCGTAGAAGACCCGCGGCGCTCCGTAGGAAGGGTCGACATCAGTAAACATGGCCACCAGGCCCAACAGGAACACCAGTGTTAACAAGCCGAAAGCAGCCGCCGCGGCCCGGGCAAAAGTTGCCGCCAGGGGAACTTTCACCGGATGAGTAGACTGCAGACTGGAGTCTTTTCGCTGTTGAAAATAGCGCTTAACCCCGGTTATTCCCCAACTCACCGCCGAACCCGCCGGCAGCAGGAACCCTGCTGCAGTCAACAAGCCGATAAATGCTATAGTACCGTGCCAGGGTGTCTTGCTGTAAGTCATAGGACCGTCGGGAGCCATCAGCACATTCTCGTCGGGTCCCTCCTGGAAGCTCATGGTCCCGATCATTTGCAAGCCGTCGGGGTAGCGCTCCCGAAACACTCCCGGCTCCACCTCCACCAACTGCACCGCCTCCCCGTAGAGGTTGGTCTCCAGGTATCCTTCCTCATTCATGCTAACTTGGATAGGACCCAGCACGCGTAGCAAGTTTTCGTAAGTGGTAAAATTGGCCCGGTTGGCGCGGTATTCTCCCAGGTATTCTGCTGCCCGTTCCCGGGCATCGGCAGGGGGATTTAGCTCCGGAGAATGCTTATCGGGGTAGTAGCGGTCCATAAACGCCTGGAATACCTGTGCCCCTCCTATATTTTGGCCGGCGCTGGAGATAAAAAGCCCCAGGTCGCGCTCCGGAAGCAAAAACAGACCGGTGTGAAACAGCTGGGTATTGCCTCCGTGGGTGATTACCCGCTTCCCGTTAAAGGTGTCCTCGATAAAGCCGTAGGTCATCCCGTCAACTTCTGGCTGATGGGTAAACTGCTGCCGGTGCATCGCCCGAGCGGTTTCCTCTTCCAAGATTTTCTCCTGCCCAAAACGTCCTTTTTGCAGGTGAGCTATCATAAAGTTGGCCATATCAGAAGCGCTACTGCTCATGCTGCCGGCAGGAGAACCGGAAATATATTCAAAGCCTCC
>CAZXDQ010000374.1:0-2343 GCA_964639405.1 uncultured Syntrophomonadaceae bacterium
ATGGTGCTTGGTTGATATGGAAAATATTCTTTAAAGTAGTTATTGACATATGTCACAAAACTGCTTATAATAATTATACACATATTTTCTTAATATAGGATTTTGATAGAAGGAGGGACAGTCATGCCCAGAGGAAGATTCTGGTACGGCCCTGGCTTTTGGAAAAGGGGGACCAACTGGGTTCCCGGAAGCGGTGGTTTTAGAGGAGGAGCTAATCCCCAATGTTTCCCGCCTGCTGCTGGAAGGCCTCCCGCCTGGGGCGGATGGGGGCCCTGCCATTACTGGGGACCTGCTTGGGGAGAAACTCCCTTGGCCCCTCAAGATGAAGCTCAAATACTGAGGGAAGAGGCAGAACAACTCCGAGCCGAATTGTCGGATATTGAATCCAGGTTGGAGGAATTGGAAAAGGAATCAAAGGAAGAATAGTTTGGAGGAAGAATAATTTAGGGAGTGCCCTAAGGGGCAAGGAATGGGGTTGATATTCTCCCCTTAAACTGGCAGAAGCAGAGGGTAGTATGGGGGCTCAAGGAGACAGAACAGCGGATAATGCTGGACATGAGAGAAGCAAGGGGAAAGGGGGCTGGGGCTTGCCTCCAGCCCCCTTTAAAGTTTAAGTGTTGCTTAGGAAAGCTTAGGAAGTTCCATTGGACCCCAAACTCCCGGATAGAGGCATTTTTAGTAAGATAAAGTACTTAAAATTAGGAAGGGGAATAGAGGTAGTTGCTATGATTATTTCGATAGCCAGCGGCAAGGGTGGTACTGGAAAGACTACCTTGGCGGTCAATCTGGCGTTAGCTGCTGCTCGGGAAGACAAGGTGCAGTTAGTAGATGCGGATGTGGAAGAACCCAATGTTCATTTGCTGCTGCATCCCCGTCTGGAGACTTCTATTTCCGTGGGCATTCCAGTTCCCTCCATTAATCAGGACAGTTGCAGTCTATGCGGCAAATGCGCTGAAATTTGCGCATTTAATGCTTTGGCAGTGCTGGGGGATCAGGTGCTGACTTTTTCCGAGCTCTGCCACGGTTGTGGCGGATGTTCGTACTTTTGCCCTGAAGGAGCTATTACGGAGGTGCTTTGGGAAATTGGAGTAAAAGAAACAGGGGAAGGAGCAGGAATAGGTCTGGTGCAGGGGAGGATCCACCCTGGAGAACCCCTTTCACCTCCCCTCATTGCAGAGGTGTTGGCTGAAGCTAAACAGGCTTCCTTCCAGGAAAGGTACATTTTGGTAGATGCTCCCCCTGGTACTTCCTGCCCTGCCCTTACTGCAGTGCGGGAGAGCAATTTCTGCCTGCTGGTAGCGGAACCAACCCCCTTTGGCCTTCACGACCTCCGCTTAACTGTGGCGATGTTGAAAATGCTGGATATACCCCATGCTTTGGTGATCAACCGGGTTGACTTGGGTGATACCGGGGTAGAAGAATACTGCCAACAAGAAAATATTCCCCTAGTAGGAAAAATCCCTTGGGATCGAGAACTGGTCCAGTTTTACGCTCGGGGAGAACCGGCGGTACAGTTTAGCGAAAAATGGAAAGCCTTTTATGGGGACTTGTGGAATAATTTGCGCAGGGAAATAGAGGAGCAGGTTTTTCTTTAAGGGACGAATTTAAAACCGGAGGAGATTAAGGCTATGAAGGAGGGGACTTCAAAACAGTTGGGGGTAAAAGAAATCACCCTGGTGAGCGGCAAAGGGGGCACCGGGAAAACTTCTCTGTCGGCTTCTTTTTCTGTGTTGGCGGGAGCACTGGATGGGGGCGCGGTAACCGTGGACTGTGACGTAGATGCCGCTAATTTAGGTATAATATTACCCCATCAGCTGCAAGAAACCCATCCCTTTGCTGCTTCCAGAAAGGCGGAGATTGAAAAAAGCAGATGCCTGCAGGATAGCTGCGGCCTTTGCCAGGAGTTATGCCGTTTTGGCGCGGTAACCCCAGAGTTTCAGGTGGATACATGGCTCTGTGAAGGCTGTGGAGTTTGCTACCACGCATGTCCGGTGGGGGCGGTAAGTTATGAACTGAAAACTTCGGGAGAGTGGTTTATTTCTGCCACCTCATACGGTCCGCTGGTTCACGCCAGCTTGGGGGTGGCGGAAGAAAATTCGGGCAAATTAGTTACCCTTCTGCGGCAGCAAGCTCACCACTTGAGTGTTAGCCAGGGTCGGCAGCTAATAATCAACGATGGTCCCCCGGGAATTGGCTGTCCGGTGATAGCGTCTTTGGGGGGGACTTCTTTGGCTCTTTTAGTCGCAGAGCCTTCTTCGTCTGGAGTTCACGATCTGGAGAGGGTGGTTTCTCTTTGTCGACATTTTGGAGTGGAGGCCGCAATTTGTATTAACCGAGGGGATT
>CAZXDQ010000375.1:0-2338 GCA_964639405.1 uncultured Syntrophomonadaceae bacterium
CCGGGAAAAACACGTTGATTTACCAGGGTTTATTTTATTCAGGCTCAAACCAGGGCTTGACCACTTTATGGGGGGGGCGGTGTATGGGGAGGGCGGTGTTGACAAAACTGCCCTGGGTGATAAAATATAGGATAAAATAACCCGGTGGTTAAACTCTAAGAAGGAGAGAGTAGCCTGCGGAAGGATCTCCAGCGAGCCGGAAAGGGTGAGAGCCGGTGATGCCGCCGTCAGGTGAAGCGCACTCCGGAGACAAACTGCTGAAGCCCTCTACAATTTTGGGGTGGTGGGTAGGCAGTTTCGGCCTGGCCGTTATCCAGATTCGCCTTTTTTAGAAAAGTTTAGGCGAAGCAGAGGGGACCGCCTGGAGGCGGTCAACCAAGGTGGTAACGCGAGATGAGCCTCTCGTCCTTTCAGGATGGGAGGCTTTATTACGTTTGGGGTTGGGCAATAAATTATGCCTTGTCCTTTAAAACTATCTAAATTACTATTTATGGGGAGGTGGTACGGATGAAGCAAGTGGCAATTATGGGAGCCACCGGTTACACCGGGCTGGAATTGATCAGGTTGCTGAGGCTCCATCCGGAAGTGGAGCTGGGCTGGATTTCTTCAGAAACCCATCAGGGGGAAACACTGGGGGAAGTTCATCCCCACCTGGAAGAGTTTTCATCTCTTGTTTTTGGCCCTACCAGAGCTGAAGAGGTTCCCCCGGATACGGAGGTAGTTTTCTGCGCCCTTCCCCACGGAAGCTCGGCGGAAACTTCCCGGACGTTGTTAGAAAGGGGAATAAGGGTGGTGGATTTAAGCGCCGATTTTCGATTGAAGGAAGCTTCCCTTTATCTGGATTGGTACGGCAGCGAACACCCCTGCCCGGATTTATTAAAGGAGGCGGTGTACGGATTACCCGAAGCGAATCGTTCCCAGGTAAGGAAAGCCCGACTGGTGGCTAATCCGGGGTGCTATCCCACCTCGGTGCTGTTGGCTTTGCGCCCCCTGGCTTTAAAGGGGATACTTCATGAGGGAGGCTTGGTGGTGGATGCCAAGTCGGGGGTCTCTGGCGCTGGCAGGGCTCCACGGCAGGCTTTCCACTTTCCCGAATGCAGCGAGAGCTTTAAGGCGTACCGAATAGGCGCTCATCAGCATACCCCGGAAATGGAACAGGAGCTTACTCAGTACGGAAATCAGCAGGTGCGAATGCTCTTTACTCCCCACTTGATCCCTGTAAACCGGGGAATAATAAGTGCAGCCTATTTACCGTTATCTGAAAAGTTCGAGGAAGAGGAGCTCAGGGATATTTTTCAGCAATTATACCGAGAGGAAGAGTTTGTAAAGGTGCTTCCAGCGGGAATCTATCCAGAAACCCGCTGGGTGCGCGGAACCAACTACTGCCACCTCAACTGGAAACTGGATGACCGGACGGGAACCCTGGTAGTAGTGTCTGCCTTGGACAATTTGGTGAAAGGGGCAGCAGGTCAGGCGGTGCAAAACATGAATCTAATGCTGGATCTACCAGAAGAAACCGGCTTACAGGGGACAGCCCTGCTGCCTTAAAGCTGATCAAGGCGGGCAATCTAGCCTTAAGTGGATGGAACAAGAAGAATAGGTGAAAGGAATCAAGCTAGAGGAGGCAATAAAATGGCGGTTTTTCACAGCAAAGAAGTACCCCAGGGGCATTTAACTTCACCCCAAGGATTTAAAGGAGCAGGGGTAAGTGTAGGAATAAAAAAGGATGGGGAAAAAGATGTAGGCTTACTATTTTCCGAGGAACCGGCTGCTGCCGCCGGAGTTTTTACCTGTAACCTGTTTAGCGCTCCCCCGGTCCTGTTAACCCGGGATAGAATAGATTCCCCGGTTCAGGCCCTGGTGGTTAACAGCGGCAATGCCAATGCCTGCACTGGGGAGCGGGGCTGGAGGGATGCTCAGGAAACTGCGGCGGCAGGTGCCCGCTGGTTGGAGCTACCAGAATCTTCAGTATTAGTGTCTTCCACTGGCGTAATAGGGGAGTACCTTCCCATGGATCTCTTATATCAGGGAATAGAAAGGGCCTGGGAGGGGCTTTCACCTCAAGGGGGGCCTCAGTTTGCTAATGCAATCCTTACCACTGATACGGTAACCAAGGAGACTGCATGGGAAGCCCATACCGGGGCAGGTTCTTTTTTGGTGGGAGGAACAGCCAAAGGTTCGGGCATGATTTGTCCCCAGATGGCTACTATGCTTTCTTTCCTCACTACCGACTTGTCTATTGAACGGGAGCTGCTGCAGGAAGCCCTTAACCGGGCAGTGGCTCGTTCTTTTAATCTTATCAGCATCCATCAACTTATTCTTGGGCTGTCCTGTCATT
>CAZXDQ010000376.1:0-2336 GCA_964639405.1 uncultured Syntrophomonadaceae bacterium
CCCTAACCATTATATAACATTTTATTTGTTCAAGAAAACCACTGGAGGATTTTTGGACCAAACTTGCCTGGGATGCTTTTGGGGTATATAATTTATCTACAATCTATGGGGATGGTTGATACGATGGCAGAGCAAGAAATACTCCTGTGCGATTTGGATGCTTTTTTTGCCGCGGTGGAACAGCGCGATTCCCCGGATTTAATGGAAAAACCCCTCATTGTCGGGGGAACCCAGGGCTCCCGGGGAGTAGTGTCCACCTGTTCATACGAGGCCAGGAAATACGGTGTGCGTTCAGCTATGCCTATCAAGCAGGCGGAAAAACTATGCCCACAAGCGATATTTTTGCCAGTCAACATGGGTAAATACCAGGAAGTTTCTGCTCAAGTAAAAGAGATTCTTAATCGATATACTCCGGATATTGAAACCGTTTCCATAGACGAAGCCTATTTAGCGGTTAAAGGCGGCAGCGGATACCGGACAGGTGAAGCTATTCGTTTTTCAGTGAAGGAAGAGTTGCATTTACCCATCAGCATTGGAGTGTCAGTGAACAAGCTGCTAGCCAAAATCGCATGTGAAATGGCCAAGCCTGACGGGATGGAAGCTCTCTGGCCCGAAAAGGTCCCCAATATTTTGTGGCCTTGCCCAGTTAAAGTACTTCCAGGAGTGGGGCCTGCCACCGAAGAAAAACTGAAAAAGCACGGATTTACTACCGTAAAAGATGTTGCAGATAGCACCGAAGAAAGTTTAAAGCGTATTTTAGGAACTTACGGGAGTGCCTTGAAGGAATTAGCTCTCGGAAGAGATAGCCGTAAATTGCAAAAAGGAGAAGAGATCAAGTCTGTTTCAGAAGAAACTACTTTTAACGATGATATCTATCACCGAGAATATATTCTGGCGATATTACAAGAACAGGCTTCCGGGGTGGGTTACCGATTGCGCTCCCACAAACTCTATGCCAGAACTATCTCCCTTAAGCTGCGTTTTAGTAATTTTCGAACTATTACCAGGGACTTAACTCTTTCTTCAGCCACCAATAACGACAAAGAGATATTTACAGCAGTCAGCGAATTATTTCAACGGCATTCTGGTTCTCCTCCCTGGCGCTTGGTGGGAACCCGTTTATCTGGACTGCAGCGGAGTAGACAGCTTTCTATGTTTCCCCAGTATCTTCAGGAAGAGAAGGAAGAACAATTAAATTATATTAAAGACAATTTGAGGGATAAATATGGGAATGATGTAGTTTACAGTGGGCTTCGTTTGTACAAAAGGAGAGAATAACTCAAAATTCGGTGGGACAAACGGTGGAATACCTGGAGAACTGTTATTGTTTGAACTATCTTCTTTTTTTATAATATCTTCTTAAAAAAACATAAAAAAATTGCCCCAAAACTTGGGGCAAAGACAAGGGAGGTTGTATTCCAGGCATTTTATTTTTCTGCGAAAGTTTTTTCGCTAGCTCCCCATTAACTCCCTACCAATAATTAGCCTGCGTATTTCAGAGGTGCCTGCACCTATTTCCCATAATTTTGCGTCCCTGAGGTGTCTTTGGATAGGGTATTCTAAAGAATAACCGTAACCTCCAAAGATCTGAACTCCATCCAGGCAGACTTTGGTGCAGGATTCGGAAGCATTTAAAATGGCTGCTGCTGCAATTTTATCTAATTCCGTTCCTTTCCCGCCTCTTTTGTCAGGTGCATGGTCTACGTACCAAGCTGCGTAGTAGGTTAGCCACTTGGCTCTTTCGTAGTTGCAATACATATCAGCCAGCTTTTGCTGTATCATTTGAAATTCTCCAATGGGTTTTCCGAACTGGTACCTTTCTTTGGCTTGTTTTACGCTGAGTTCCAGGGCGGCTCGCATGGTGCCTAAAGCGCAGGCTGCAAGGACTATTCTTTCGGTGCATAATCCGGAAGTCAAGACATGCACACCTTTATTTTCTTCCCCTACCATGTTTTCGGCAGGCACCCTCATGTCGTTAAAAGCCAGTTCCCCGGTAGGGGATCCCCGCATACCGAATTTATCTATTTTGTTGCAACTGTAACCAGGCACTTCGGTTTCTGTTAGAAAAGCACTGATACCTTTAGGCCCTTTTTCAGGATCAGTTTTGGCGTAAAACAAGAGAAGGTGTCCGACCGGGGCATTGGTGATAAAGGTTTTACTGCCGTTAATAACGTATTCATCTCCATCCCTTACTGCCGTGGTTCTCATGGACATAGCGTCTGATCCTGCGTCGGGTTCAGTAATTCCCAAGCAACCTATCATGTCTCCATTTACCAGGGGGGGCAGGTATTTTTCTTTAATCTCTGGGGAAGCATTATGTTGAATATTGTCCGCGC
>CAZXDQ010000377.1:0-2330 GCA_964639405.1 uncultured Syntrophomonadaceae bacterium
TGACAAGGTAAAGGGGCTGTTATAAAATCCCTCTACAAATATTGATAATTGTTCCGGTAGAAGGAAATTTTTGTTTTATAATAAGTTAATATGCTAAAAGTTGTTTTTAATGAAGACGAAAGTTATTTTAAAATTATGCAGGTATGAGGCTTTTTTAAGTGTACCTTTTTCAATTTAACGATAGATCTGAAAGATACTTGTATAATGTTCCAAAATTTATATCCTGGAAGCTTTATCAGCTCATAGGAGGGGTTGTTTAATTAGATGGGAGGAATCTCTGAGGATAGTTCCAGGAAGTGGCGGGAGAAAAAACCATACAAAAATATAATTGAAGAAAAAACAGGAGATGAAAGAAAAAACATCAGTAAAAATATAGTACTCATTGGATTGTCGGGAACGGGCAAGACTACTTTAGGGAAAAAGCTGGCTGATTATTTTAATTTGCCTTTTTACGAAATGGATGAATTGATCGAAAAGAGGGTGGGGAAAGATATCCCCCGGATATTTAAAGAAGAAGGCGAAGAGTACTTCCGGGAGATGGAAAGTGAGCTGGTGCGGGAACTATCTTCTATGCCTCGGGGACCGGCAGTGATCTCTACCGGGGGCGGGGTGGTGCTGCGCAAAGCTAATGTTCAAAAGCTTCGGGAGACAGGCCTGCTAATCTATTTGACTGCCCCACCTGAAGTATTAGTGGAGCGTTTGGGAAGTGCTGAAGACAGGCCCCTTCTAGCGAGCAAGTATCGGGAAGATGCTTTGGAGAAAGTGAAGAGCATGTTTAAACAACGTGAACCCCTTTACCTGGAGGCTGCAGAGGTTACTTTAGCCACTGGGGGCAAATCAACTGATAACTTGGTTAAAGAAGAACTGGTTCCGTTAATATATAACTATTTTAATCAAGGGAAAAAAGAATAATAAGGAAAGTAAGAATAATAAGGAAAGGCAGGGGAAGCCTCCCTGTAATAATAAAGTGTAAGTAATACACTCCCTGTGACCACCAACCTATCTAGTACCCGGGCTGTTACCTGGTTTTGTTTTAACTAAAACTTTCAACGAACATTGCTCTTAGGGGCGCCACCTGATGTTAGTTTATAGTAAAGGTGGAGGCAATTTTTCTAAGCTGAGGGCAGTACTTTTTATATGATTCTTACGAGTCTGTTGAGCTCATGGGAGAGAGGAGAAGGTAATGGTGAAAGAGAGAAAAGCTAACCCGGAAGAAGTGAAAGTAATAGTGCTGCACGGCCCCAATCTCAACCGTTTGGGATCCAGGGAAACTGAGATTTATGGAAGCTGGACTTTAGAACAGATAAATCAGCAAATTTACCGACAAGCTGAAGACCTGAGCTTGAAGGTGGAAATCCACCAATCTAACCATGAAGGTGAAATGGTGGAGATTATTCACCGGGCTGATGATGAAGGGTACCATGGAATTGTTATTAATCCTGCTGCCTTTACCCATTACAGTGTGGCCTTAAGGGATGCCCTGGCTTCCATTCGGATACCGGTAGTGGAAGTGCATTTGTCTAACCTCCATGCCCGGGAGGAGTTCCGCAGCAAGTCAATAACTGCTCCCCATACCACTGGCCAAGTGGTAGGATTGGGTTATTACGGCTACTGCCTTGCTTTGCAGGCGTTGTGGCACGAATTACAGGTTGATTGACTATAGTCGACCATTTACCACGCCTTGTCCACCACTCATAACCAACCACTACCTCCTTTTATACAGAACTTACTTCCTGGAGATACTATCCGGAGGCCAGCTGTGGTGGTGGTCCAAAGAAGTTGGCAGGCCAGCGGTTGCAAGTTTAAAAACCAAAGGAGGTCGCCTGACTTGAACATCGATGGGAAAACATCGCTTTACGGGGTGATGGGTAGCCCCATCTCCCATTCCCTTTCTCCTCTCTTGCAGAATACTGCTTTTCGGCATATGGGGTTAAACTGTTGTTATGTTGCCTTTCCCGTGGAAGCCAGTCAAATTAATGAAGCCATGAATTCAGTGGTCTGCTTGAGCATTAAAGGGGTTAATCTAACCCATCCCTTAAAAGAGGTGGTAATTTCCTGCCTTCATGCAGTGGATTCCCAAGCAGAAAAGGTAGGGGCAGTTAATACTGTAGTTAATAGAGATGGTTGGTTGGCGGGGCACAATACTGATGTGGAAGGTTTTCGGTGGTCCCTGGAAGTGCAAGCTGGTTGGCATGATACAGAAGGTCCGGTAACTATCCTCGGTGCCGGTGGAGCTGCCAGGGCGGTAGCAGTGTGCCTGGCAGAAATGGGGGTGCAGCGATATAATATTATCAACCGTACACCGGACAGGGGGCATAATTTGTTGCATA
>CAZXDQ010000378.1:0-2317 GCA_964639405.1 uncultured Syntrophomonadaceae bacterium
TGATTTAAACAACCAATTTCAGCTATCCCTGAGATTATCCCCTCCCAGTGTCTTTGCTGGCAACTCCATGGTGCTCAGTACTTCAAAAATAGCCAACTATTTGTTGACCTCTACTATAAATGGAACTCATGCCTATTTAAACCTGGCCGTAGAAGGGAGTGCCAACAATGAGTAAAATACCTTCCCAGTATTACTTGCCTTTTGCCAACGGATTAACAGAAGTCTTTCAGCAATTCGGGGTTACTGACATAAGCAGAAGTAACCTGGAGTTGAAGGAGAACCTATATATGGATTATGAGGTTTGCTTAATCGTGGGGATAACCGACGACATCCAGGGCAACCTGGGAATTTCTATGCCTTCACCTACCGCACAAGAATTGGCTTCTATAGCTATGGGAGGCATGGAAGTGCCCCAGCTAGATGAAATGGCCAAAAGCGCCATCACCGAGATATCTAACATGGTTACAGCTGCCGCTGCCAGAACCTTCTCCTCTATGGAAAAGAACGTAGACATTACTCCACCTACTTTGGTGGTAGGGGAAGACATTATTATGATAATTAGCCAGGTAGAAACATTAAGCCTTTCTCTGAAATCATCGGTAGGAACTTTCCAGATAAACATTGGCTTGGAAACTGTAAAGTAAACCTTAAGGAGCTTCCTGGAAATTTTGATGCAACATGTTTTGGATAACCATCCTGGCTTATTAAATTCTATCTACATATTATCTAATCATAGCTATTCAGACTCCACCAAACAAATAACTAACTTACGCCCCAGCAAAACAATTACTGCTAAGAACAATAGGGCTATTTTGGCATTAAAGCTTATCCCCCGCCCAATATTTCCTTCAGCCTCCCCCAGGGCAATATACTTTGGCATCGCAATTTATGCTACTATATAGATATATGCAATCAGAAAAGTAGGCTTGCATTATCTGTATATTATTTTAATTTTCCAATATTGTCAATACACTGAAAGCATTTTTAAGGCTTTTCCACATATAAATTAGAGAAAGAGGATTAATAGGCATAAAGAACAAAAATATTTCACTAGATGATCAATCTTAGATAGTCAAATTTTCTTCCATTATCAGGAATGCTCTATTCCCTTTGTCATTGTACAATAGCCTGCTGCAAAAATTCCAGACCATAGCCAGCCCTCGACCCCGAGGATTTTCAGCTTTGTTGGTACACTCCTGCTCTTGAGCTTTACGCAAAGCTTCCCGCCAGTCAAAACCCTCTCCTTGGTCTTCCACTATCGCTAGCAGATACTGTCGAGGAACCCCTTGTATTTCCACCACGACTCTTTTATCGGTTTTGCCCTCGTTACCGTGCTCAATGGCATTAACCACCAGTTCGTATAATCCTTGATAAGTAACGTCTTCCCTAGAATTTTCCGCAATAAATGGATAAATTTCTTCCCGCAAAATTTTCAAAGAATCCCAGTTGCTCTCTAGCTCCCAGCGGCGGGATTTTTTTTCTTCAGGCTCTCTTTGCATTATTAAAAAGGTTATATCGTCATCCCCCAGCATACTTCCAGCATTAAAATTCCTAAAGTCTTCTAAAATAGAATGCTTGATGAATTCCGGAGGCAGATGGCAATTTTTGGACAACTCCCTAGATAAATTTCCACGATAGCTGTTCGATTCTCTTTCGGGCCCTTTTTGTTCAGTAAGGCCGTCAGTGCTTATGAAAACTGTGGTGTTTTTGGGAAGTGCAATTTGTTGGGAATGATACTCAATTATCTCCGGCTTAATGACTTTAGAAATGGGAAGGCCTTCTACATAATAGGTTTTTATTTCTCCTCGGTGGCATAACCACAAAGGTTCTTGGAAGCCAGCCCCGGCATAATCTAAGTTCCCTGCGCGCAGATTAAATATCCCCAGAAAAAAACTAATAAAATAATCCTCCGGATAGTCTTGTCTCCTGTATTGTCGATACAGGTGATCAATTAACTCCTCCGCTGTTATTTCTTCGGAATTAAGACTGATATAGCTGTCTATAGCCTCGTTAACAAAAGTACTTACTAATGCCCCCTCCAGTCCATGACCAGTTACATCGGAGAGATAAAATATTAATTGATCAGCTGTAAGAATAGCATGGTAAAAATCTCCCCCTAAACGTTCTGCTGGCTGGTATGAGGCTGACATAGTTATGCCCGAAGTAGCAGGTAGGTCACGGGGCAGAGTTCGTTCGTGAAGGTGGCGAGCCTGGTTCATTTCCTCATCCAACTTGGCTAATAACCTTTCTACCTGGTCATTTTTTTGGAGATTACCGGATTTGCCGGACACGTAGAAACACTCTATAATTAAGTCTT
>CAZXDQ010000379.1:0-2301 GCA_964639405.1 uncultured Syntrophomonadaceae bacterium
GGAACTGCCCCCCGGGGCCCACTTCTTCAATCACCTCGGCGGCTATCTTATCCCGGTTTACTTCCACTCCTTTCACCGCCCGCAGCACGATGCCGGCAATCTCGTTGTCCGCTACCATTTTTTCGTAAGAAAGGGTGGTGCAGAACTCCAGAAGCCCGAAAGCGTCGTGGATATAGTTGGCTCCCGCCAGGGCTGGACCCATCATGGTGGCGGCGCTCTCGTAGCCCGCCTGGGCATCCAACAGTTTGGAATCGGACATGCCCCCGGTGGCATAGATGGGAACCCGGTAGAATTGAGCCATCTGAGCGCAGCCGGCGTTTATCAGAGAGGATTCGATAGCCCCGGCCATGTAAATCCCCGCCTGCATATCCACAATGCTGGAAGTGGAACCGTAAAGGACCGGAGTTCCCCGATTCACCAGCTGGGCAAGGATCAGGCCGGTTAAAGACTCCACGTTGTTGCAGGTGATGGTGCCGGCCAGGGTTACCGGGGAAGTGGCTCCCGCCAAAGGCTCGGAGGGAGTAGCCAAGGGAATGCCGCTGCGGGCTATTTCAATGAGGAAGTCGCTGTAAACATTCTCCACCATCAGGGGGCTCATCATCAGGGTAATGAATGAAATAAAAGGGCGTTCCAACAGCTTTTCTTTGCTGCCGGCAATATCTTCCCCCATTTTCATAACGTCTTTTACCCCGTCCATGGTGTAAATGCCGCCCATTACGTGCTTGGAAGTGTTGGCCAGGGCGTGGTAAAAGCGGTTCACGTCCACGTTTTCCGTGGCCACATCGTTGGGGTAGCAGTTGATGACAAAGAAAGACACGTTCTCCAGGGCATCGGTCATCTTGGCGTAACCGGCCACGTCCCGCGCCTCGGTGGGGCGCCGCTCTCCCGATTCCAGGTCCAAGGTGTAGAGGACCGTGCCCCCGGTGCCCAGGTAAGTATTGGTCCCTTCCAGCTCCAGGTCGTGCTCCTCTTCCCTGCCGCACAGGACCACCCGGGAAGGAGCGCTGTCCAAGGCATCTTCCAGCATAGACCGGGAAATCTTCACCAGGGCTTGCTGGTGATCCACTTCTGCCCCGGCTTCCTCAAAAATGCGCCGGGCGTTTTCGTTGTGCACCTTGACGCCTACTTTCTCCATGAGATACACCGAGGATTCGTGGATCTCCTGCATATCCTCCGGGCTGAAAACCTTAAAGCTGCCGCCTTCTACCTTTTTTACCATGGCAATCATCATCCTTCCTTTTCCTAATTTTTTTCTACTTGACTATTCTCTAAAATATTTTGTAACTACCCAGTCTATCAATTTTCTATCAGGTTGCTATGGCTTCGTTCCGGATCACTCCACCATTAGCAAACTGGACATCGTCGATTTTTAACAGTCTTAGTATTAACAATATTATTTCCAATAGCCCCCCGGTTACCTGTTCCTTTCTGTTTTGCACTAAAAAATCTTTACTATAAAAAACAAAAATCCCAGCTGCTGTGGTTTAATTTTTTCTTTTCCCTCATTATATCACACTGCCCAATATTTTCTAATACACTTACCTCACCTGAATCGTTGGTAAAAGTTTCTGCAAAATTTTTTGCAAAAATATTATTGCATCCCGTCTTCAACCATGATATAATTTGGCTTGAAAAATTTGAATAAAGTAACGGTTTGGGAAGGATAAACCTGACCGACAAAGGCAAACCTGCCGAAAGGCAGGGGCGCAAAGCCAAGGCCTAAGGTCCGCACCAAAAGCGGGCTAGGGTAGACCGGTTACCGAAGCAGGTTTTACGTTTTTGGGAAGCACTATTATATCTAAACTTAATGCAGCTCCATTGCCAGCTGATATTCAAAATCAATTTTATTTAAACTCACGAGGCCTGACCGACAAAGGCAAACCTGCCGAAAGGCAGGGGCGCAAAGCCTTGGACCTAAGGTCCGCACCCCAGCGGGCTAGGGTAGCCAGGCTGCCGAAGCAGGTTTTTTATGTTCCTTTGTCGGTCCCTCTGAAACGGAGGGAACGAAAGAATGAAAATTTATTCCAGCTTAACCGCATTGATAATCCTCTTAGCCGCATCTCTTTTACTGGCAGCACCCCTGGAAGGGCAGCAGGTTTGGAACCAAGTAAAAAGCAGTTTGGTATGGTGGGAAGCAGAAACCAGCACCGAAGATCCCCAGCAAGAGCACTACGATCCCTTTTTCCGGGAGGCGGAAACCACTCACCGAAACGATCGCGCCATCAGCTCCGGCAAACAAGAAGTAGACGAAGGGGAAGAAGAATCTAACCAGGAAAACGGCGAAATCGAAAAAGAAGAAAC
>CAZXDQ010000380.1:0-2301 GCA_964639405.1 uncultured Syntrophomonadaceae bacterium
CAGACCCCTGTCGTCGGTGAGCAATCCATCGGATTCAGGAACACCGTCACCCAACTCTTGACCTCTACCTGTATCCGCTGAAGAAACGGGAGTCACTCTCGCTCCATGTACCGATAGACCAGCAACTGCCTTCTCCAGAGAAATTCCCCACAAAGACAAGAATTTTTGTCGATTCTCTTTGACCCGGGATATTTCATCGCCAGTAGTCAACCCTGTGTTCAGAGTAGCATAGATCCCTCTACTAACTCCGCCCCTGCGAGTAGAAAAACCATGTTTAATGCCCTGCTTTAACAAAAGGGGAGATTGGAAATAATCAATCCCCCCCTCACGCAAGTGAACCAATTTTTTCATGCAGTAAGGGCTAACCTCCCTTAAACTTAAAAAGAATGTTTTACCATTCTCCTGACCACTCAATGGGCCTTGTTTGCTTCAAGGAAATACCCACCTCTATCAACCTCTGATTCTTTGATCCCTTATAATCCAAACCTATTTGCTGTTCTTCCTGTCGATAAGGACCATCCACCAAAACATCGGTAACTCTTAACAGCTCGTGGATAGGAGTACAACTTTCGCTCTCTTTCAATAGCTCCTCGAAGGTGTATCCAGTATAAGTAATCAAATGATAGCCCCTCTCCTTTATTTTTCTTCCAAGTTCAGCCATAGGAGAAGGTTGCATAAAAGGTTCTCCCCCGCTAAATGTCACTCCATCAATTGATGGAAGAGCATCCAAGTATTCTAAAATCTCTGGTATAGTCATATAAACCCCGCCCTGGGGATCCTGGCTATCCGGGTTTTGGCAACCTGGACAACTCCGTGGACAACCTTGAACAAAAAGGGCAAAGCGTATTCCCGGTCCGTCCACCATACTCTCATTTTTTATTCCTGCCACTTTTATCATATTCCCGTACAACCTTTACTCCTCCCTGCTTTAACCATGGTTCCTCAAAGGTAGCTTCAAAAATGCGGCCGCCGATTTTTTAGTTCCGAACGCTTGCTTTCATTAAAGCGATCTTCAGTGGAAAGGTAGCCCGTAATACGACGTATACGTCGAATCTGAACACTGCCGCAGTAAGGACAAGAAATTTCCATTATACCACTATAAGCACAGTTGCAGCATTCATCCACCGGATAATTTACTCCTCCGTACCCCACATCAGAATCCTGCATGTACCGCACGATACTTTCCACTGCCTTTACGTTGTGCATAGGGGGAGCTTCTAGTTCCACATAAGTTATATGACCTGCGTTACATAAACTATGGAACTGCCCTTCAATGGAAATCTTTTCAAACAACGAGGTAGCAAAATTCACTGGAAGATGGTAAGAATTGGTATAAAAATCCTTGTCAGTTACTCCCGGCACTATCCCATAATATTTACTGTCAATATTTACAAATCTCCCCGATAAACCCTCGGCAGGAGTAGCGTAAAGCACAAAATTAAGATCGTACTCCTCCCCAAATTGATCTACCCTGCGCCTCATATGCTCTACGATGCTATAAGCCAGTTGGGCAGCCTCCTTATTTTCCCCGTGATGGCTACCCATCAAGGCTTGAACTGTTTCCGCCACCCCTATGAAACCAATGGCTAAGGTTCCGTGTTTAATGACATCTCGAATAGAATCTTCAGGCTCCAAATGCTCCGTTCCCATGTACAATCTTTGTCCCATCAAAAAGGGAAGATCTTTAACCCTCAGTTGAGATAAAACTTCAAAGCGGTGAATTAACTGTCGAGAAGCCAAGCGCAGCATTCTATCCATTTCCACATAAAATAATTCCGTGTTCCCCCTGGTTTTTAATGCCAACCTGGGTAAATTAATAGTCACTGGTGCAATATTGCCTCTACCGGCAGAAACTTCTTCTCCATGCCTATTCCCCAGGGTCCGAGTGCGGCAACCCATATAAGAAGCCTCTTCTCCGTAGGGAGCGTTAAAAGAAGAATCCATAAAGCTAAAAGTGGGATTCAACCTCCGGGCAGAAACTTGTAAAGCAGTCTGAAACAAATCGTAATTGGGATCGCCAGGATTCAAATTAACCCCGTCCTTGACCCGGAATACCAGGTTGGGGAAAATAGGACTTTCTCCTCTTCCTAAACCATTACGAAAAGCCTCCAAAACCGCCCTGGTTACATATCTGCCTTCCGTAGACGTGTCCGTCCCCAAATTAATTGAAGAAAAAGGAACCTGAGCCCCCGCTCGGCTGTGCATAGTATTAAGATTGTAGATTAAGCCTTCCATCGACTGAAAAATTTCGTTGTAATCTGGCTGATGCTTTAAAAACCGGATAACTTCTCCCATGCTATA
>CAZXDQ010000381.1:0-2293 GCA_964639405.1 uncultured Syntrophomonadaceae bacterium
TTACTCCGGAAGGTTTTTCCGACAGCTTTCCTCAGCTGGAAAAACTAGAAGAAAACATTAAGAACCGACTGCGCTCCACTCTTTATTTGGCCCCCCGGATAAAGTTAATGGAGCCTAAAAGCTTGGAACGTACTACTGGCAAAGCCCGCCGTATTGTATAAGGAGAGGAGAGGTAAAATATGGAGAAAAGAATCCTGTCAGGCAACGAAGCAGCAGCTCAAGGAGCTTATGAAGGAGGAGTCACTGTAGGAACAGCCTATCCAGGAACTCCCAGTACTGAAATATTAGAAGCATTTTCCCAATATCCAGGGGTAGACTGTAACTGGTCCGCTAATGAAAAAGTGGCCCTGGAAGTAGGTATAGGTGCTTCTATGGAAGGGGCCCGGGTACTCTGCGCCATGAAGCACGTGGGAGTTAACGTGGCCGCAGATCCCTTGATGACCTTGTCCTACACCGGTGTCCGAGGGGGGGTAGTGATAGTTTCTGCTGACGACCCAGGAATGCACAGTTCTCAAAACGAACAAGATAATCGTCATTACGCTCTTATGGCTAAAATCCCCCTGCTGGAGCCTTCTGATGCCCAAGAAGTCCGCGATTTTGTAAAACACGCCCTGGACTTAAGCGAAGAGCACGACACTCCTGTAATGGTAAGAACTACCACCCGTATCTCTCACACTCGAGGAGTGGTATCTCCTGGAGCCCCCCAAAGAACTGAATTTGAACCCCCAGCTTATGTCAAAGACGCCCCTAAATACGTAATGCTTCCCGGCTACGCCCGTGGCAGGCACCCCCTAGTAGAGGAGCGCATGGATACCTTAAAAGGTATCTCTGAAAATCATCCCTTTAATCGCTGGGAAGCCGGAAACAGCCAATTAGGAGTAATCTGCAGCGGAGTAGCTTATCAATACGTAAAAGAGGCTCTTCCAGAAGCAACCGTGCTTAAATTGGGCATGCCTCATCCTCTACCAGAAAACTTGATCAAAGAAATGGCTTCCCAAGTGCAAGAACTGTTAGTGGTGGAAGAGCTGGATCCTTTCCTGGAAGAACAAATCAAAGCCCTGGATGTTCCCGTCACGGGTAAGGAATATTTCCCCCGGGTAGGGGAACTGGGGGCTGAAATTATACGAGAAAAAGTAAAAGGAGAAACCCGGGAAAATATAGCAATAAGGGAAAACCTGCCTCCCCGTCCTCCGGTTATGTGTCCTGGCTGTTCCCACCGGGCCGTATTTTATATTCTCCGCAGGCTAAAATTAGAAGTTACCGGCGACATTGGTTGTTATACCCTGGGAGCCCTACCGCCTCTGGAAGCCATAGACTCCTGCATATGTATGGGAGCCAGCATCAGCGCAGCTTTAGGGAAAGAAAAAGCTAACCGGGAGGCCTCTTCCCGCACCGTAGCAGTAATAGGTGATTCTACCTTTTACCACTCCGGAATCACCCCCTTGCTGGACATAGTTTACAGTCAATCCGCAGCTACTGTGCTTATCCTAGACAACCACACCACTGCCATGACTGGACATCAAGATCATCCCGGTACCGGTCTTACTTTACAGGGAGAACCAGTGCCGCCTGTGGACTTGGAAGGTCTCTGCCGAGCTGTGGGAGTTAAGCGGGTTGTTACTGTAGATCCCTTTCAACTGCAAGAACTAAAAGAAACCATTCAAGAGGAAACCTCCGCCCAAGAACCCTCAGTCATCATCGCCCGGCGCCCCTGCGCCCTGTTAAGCAAAACTTCCGCTCCACCCATTCAGGTTGACCAAGAGCAATGCAATGGATGTGCTACTTGCATGCGGCTGGGTTGTCCCGCCCTTAGCCTCCGAGGAGAAAAAGCTCAAGTTAATCCTAATGTATGCACCGGCTGTGAGCTATGCTTACAGGTATGCCCCCGGGAAGCCCTTTATCGCCCCGCGGAAAGTGATTCCAGTTCTAGGGAAGGTGAAAGAAAATGAAAAAAATCGATCTGCTGATATCCGGAGTTGGTGGGCAAGGAACAATCCTGGCAGGAAGAGTGATTACCACCCTGGCTCTTAATCTAGACTTAGAAGTAAAAATGGCAGAAACCCACGGAATGGCGCAAAGAGGTGGTAGCGTAATTACCCACGTACGCCTGGGAGATAAAGTGTTCTCTCCCTTAAGTCCCCGGGGGGATGCCGATTATCTCCTCTCCTTTGAAAGGTTGGAAGGTTTGCGCTGGCTGCCTTTTCTTTCGGAAACAGGTACTGCTTTGGTAAACACTCAAGTTTTAGAACCCTTGCCAGTACTTACTGGACAGATGGATTATCCCGAACAAATA
>CAZXDQ010000382.1:0-2283 GCA_964639405.1 uncultured Syntrophomonadaceae bacterium
CGGAGAATTTATGGGTATGAAATACATCCTGTTAGAAGCTGGAAACGGTGCGGCTCAACCGGTGCCGGCAGGCATGATCAGAGCTGTAAAAAAAGAATTAAGCATTCCTTTGATTGTAGGGGGCGGCATTCGTAATGCCATCGACGCCAGGCGGGTAAGACAAGCCGGAGCGGACATTGTAGTTACGGGAACGGTTATAGAAAATGCCGGATACCGGGAAAGGCTGCGCTCTATTCTCAGTGCTTTGAAAGAATGATGGATCCTCTATTAAACCACCCAACAACAGTTACCGAAAATTTAAAGGAAGTAAAGTTGCTTCTTCGATTGAACCGAAGCTTATTAACTCATTAAAAACAGGCCCGTAGGGACCTGTTTTTTCATTATTTTTCCCTGATCCTTTCAGGCTGCAGTACTGGAACTAGTTTTCTGTTTGCAGGCTCAAGTTTTTTAATCAGTAACTACTCAAGCCGTTAAAAAGCTAAGATGATCAGGTTGCTAATGGCGGAGTGACTGTCAACGAGAGATAGAAGTAGCCGGCGAAGCCTTCCCCGGTAGCAGGCCGGCACCTGGTTTCAGTGCCGCCTCGACCCGGAGCCGGTACTACCACTGCATCTTTTTAATCAGTTGAGTGCCGGCGACTGTCGAGGGTAGCCTGCGAAAGGGGTAAAGGCTGAGCCGTGCACTTGCTTTCGAGTTGACCCGGAACGAGGCCATAGCAACCTGATAGAGAATTGATAGTCTGAGTAGTAACTTTAATTAATACTGGAAGGGGGAGAATTATGGGATTAGTCATGGCAGGCTTTGCTCCTCATCCTCCCTTGTTGATACCCGAGGTGGGAGGGGCTCAGATCAAGGCGGTCGAAACCACTCAAAGGAATCTGCAGGAACTTTCACGGCGGGTAAAAGATTCCCAGGCAGAATCCCTGGTGATTATAAGTCCCCATGCTCCTGTTTCTCCTGATGCAGTTACCGTGTTAGTTAAAGAGGAATTGGCGGGGGATTTTGGCAAGTTCGGGGCCCGCAAAGTCCAATTGGCTATGGAAACTGACCAGGAGCTGTTTGGATTGTTCCAAAAAGAAACTTATGACCGGGAACTGCGTATTAACCCCCAGGCTAAAGTTACCTCGGTTTTTTCTCCAGGAGGCGAATTAGATCACGGGGTGACAGTTCCCTTGTATTATCTTCAAGAACAGGGAGTGCGAGTCCCGGGGTTAGTGATGGCTTTCAGTATGGAACCGGTGTCGCGTTTGTACCAAATAGGCCAAGCTTTACAGCAGGCAATAGAGAAAAGTGGTAAAAGAGTGGCACTTATAGCCAGTGGAGATCTTTCCCACCGCCTGACTCCCCAAGCCCCGGCGGGGTACGATCCCCAGGGAAAGGAATTTGACGAGAAGCTGGTGGAGCTGGTCCGGGATTACCGGGTAAAGGATATTCTCAATATGGATGCTCAGCTCTTAGAGAGGGCAGGAGAATGCGGTTACCGCTCTTTGGTGATTGCGTTGGGTTGTTTGGACAATTATGAAGTTGAACCAGAAGTTCTTTCGTACGAGGGGCCTTTTGGGGTAGGGTATATGGTGGCTTCTTTTACTCCCAAAGTTAAAAAGGGAAACTTGGAAAAGGAAACTCCAAAAAGTGAAGAGGAGGGGAATCCATCTTCCAACAGCACTTCTTCTAAC
The DNA here is from genome assembly GCA_964639405.1 of uncultured Syntrophomonadaceae bacterium. Classification (GTDB taxonomy): domain Bacteria; phylum Bacillota; class Dethiobacteria; order DTU022; family PWGO01; genus CAZXDQ01. The sequence continues at coordinate 1,677 of CAZXDQ010000382.1, forward strand.
CATTCTTCTTTTGCCGGGTCCTTTTCGGCTACGGAATTGGTGGGCTTGGCCCGGGAGAGCATTGAACACTATCTAAAACACGGAAGAGAATTATCCCCTTTGCCTCCCTGCTCTAAAGGTTTGATGGAAGAACAGGGGGGAGTTTTTGTCACCTTGAAAAAAGCTTCTCAGCTCCGGGGTTGTATCGGAACGGTAATGCCCACCAAGAGAAATTTAGCGGAAGAAATTACTGCCAATGCGGTAAAAGCAGCCTTTGAAGATCCCCGTTTTCCCTCTCTGCAGCGGGAAGAACTGGATGATATTGTTATATCGGTGGATGTTCTTTCTCCCATGGAAAAAGTAGATGATCCCTCCCGCCTGGATGCCAAAAGGTGGGGGGTTATGGTGAAAAAAGGTAGGCGCAGCGGCCTTTTACTTCCTGACTTGGAAGGCATTGATACCGTGGAAGAGCAATTACGTATTGCCAAAGAAAAGGGAGGTATTTCTCCCGATGAGGACTGTGAAATTTATTGCTTTTCAGTAACTCGTTATGCTGAATAATACTGGTAAACTGGTTGCCAAGGCAGGGGAGGATAAAATAGAACTCCCTGTAGAAAACCAGTTGTTA
>CAZXDQ010000383.1:0-2272 GCA_964639405.1 uncultured Syntrophomonadaceae bacterium
TAGCAGTGAATACCGAAAAAGGAACTTTTGTTTATGATATGGTGCTGGTAGCTACGGGAGTGGCTCCTAACACTTCTATCCTGGAGAAAACGGGGATAGAGTTGGGAGTTAATGGCGCTGTTGCCACCGATCCTTGTATGCGCACTAATTATGAGAATATTTATGCCGCAGGGGACTGCACCCAGGCCCTGAACCTGCTTACCCGGGACCCGGTGTTTGTTCCCCTGGCGTTGAAAGCTAACCGGGAAGGCTTCGTGGCTGGCTCCAATATGGGGGGAGGCAAAGAAGAATTTCCCGGGGTGCTAGAAACGGGGATCACCAAATTCTTTGAGTGGGGAGTGGCCCGGACTGGATTAACCCTGGAGGGGGCTGAAAAAGCAGGTTACCAGGCTCATAAAACGGAAGTAACCACTGGCTCCCGCGCCCATTACTATCCGGGTTCGGGAAGAATGCAGACCTTTCTGGTGGTAGATAGATCCAGTAAAAAACTTTTGGGTGCTCAGCTTTTCGGCCCCTGGGACGCGGTTAAGCGTATAGATGTTTACGTGGCTGCCATCACTGCTGGGATGACCGTGGAAGAAATTTTCAACCTGGATCTGGCTTATGCTCCACCCTATTCACCCGTGTACGATCCCATAATTACTGCGGCGCGGATTGCCCGTAAAGGTTAGCTGAAGTGAGAAGGAGATTTTTGGCTCAGATGATGGCTTGGGGTGCCGGTTGAAATCTATCTCTAGTTATCAAGCTTTGTCAATATTAAGCTGTTAATGTAATGTTTAGTTTTTTTCTTTTTCAATTGGGGGGGGGTTAGGGGCTAGGAGTCTATCCGGCAAAATTACTCTTCTTTATCTTGACAGGTCCTTGGCAGGATGGTATTTTTGTTTTAATCTTTAAAATATTTTTACGGGAGGTGATCTCGGTGATCTGTTCTTATCCATCTATGGATGAAAAGAAACTGAAAAGCCTGCAACAGCTAGAAGAGGAAATGGGTTGTACCCTTTTGGCCTTAAACTGTCAAAGTTTAAAGCCGGCGCAGCTTACTTCGGAGCAGCTGGAGCGCATTAAAAAAATGGAAGAGGAGCTCGGAGTGGTATTGTTGGCATTTTAGCAGGATATTTCAGTGGCGGGGAAGACAATAAACTGGAGGCAACAAATTGGAAGAGGATGGAATTGGGCCGATTAGGAAAGTTGCAGAATAAATTGAATAAAGGGGCTGTTGGGTAACTCAATGAGGGTGTGCCGAAAAGCCCCTTTTACTAGTTGGTCTTCCAGCTTTCCATACTAGTCGCTGCTTTCCAGGTGTTTCTTTTTCTCTTCCTCCCAGTCTTTTAGTTCCTTTTCTAAATCTTCTAGTTCTTCAAAAAGAGCAGGTTTGGGAGAATGAGAAGGCCAGCGTTTTTTAAGGTCTTCAATTTTTTCTTTTACCTCTTCAATTTTCTTTTCGATCTCCGGCAGTGAAGATTCCAACAGAGAGACACCTCCGATATCTTGATTTTTTAGCAGTGAAATCCTTAATGCTTGGCAAGGTAATTCGCTGGGACAGTATGTTTGGGCTGGTAATAATTTGATTTCCAGCTGGTCCAGGTTATGGTACCTTGATTAACTTGCACACCTCCAGTACAATTATAGGCAAAATCAGGGATGATAGGGAGGGGGGAATTACATGCCGGCGAATCTCACACCCCAATATTACGAAGCCGAGGAAGCGTACCGAAAAGCTGCCACCCCCGAGGAAAAGCTGGATGCTCTGCAGGAAATGCTAAAAGCGATACCCAAACACAAAGGCACGGAAAAGCTGCAGGCAGATATTAAAAAGCGGATGGCGCGGGTTCGGGAAGAAGGGAAGAAAAAGAAAGCTTCCAAAAGTACTTATAATCCTTTCCATGTGGAAAAACAGGGAGCAGGTCAAATAGTACTGGTTGGTTATCCCAACACGGGGAAATCTTCGCTGGTGGCTTCCCTCACCAGGGCCAAAACCAAAGTAGCCGAATACCCCTATACTACTACTATTCCCCTTTCCGGTATGATGCCTTACCAGGATACCTGGGTACAGCTGGTAGATGCCCCTCCGGTTATGAGGGACAGCGTGCCTGCTGGATTGTTAGGCACCATGAGGGAAGCTGATGCCCTGCTGCTGGTGATTGATGCTTCTTCCGGGGACTGTTTGGAACAATTAGAAGGCTCCCTGGAATTGTTGCAGGAAAAAGACATTATTGATCTTTCGGAAGAAGGAGAAATTGTAGCCCCTATGCCTTTTCTTATCGTAGCCACC
>CAZXDQ010000384.1:0-2246 GCA_964639405.1 uncultured Syntrophomonadaceae bacterium
ACGATGATTGAGGAGGGATTCCTTTGGAAAACCGGTTTGAAAAGATAAACCGGGAGAAGCAAAAATGGGAGGAAGAGTACTTAAACCAGGTTCAAGAAAGGGAGGGTCCGTTTACTACCGTATCGGGAAAAGAGATCAAGGAGCTTTATACGCCTTTGGACGTTGAAGGGATGGACTATTTAGAAGATCTGGGATTCCCCGGCCAGTACCCTTATACCCGGGGAGTCCATCCCAACATGTACCGGGGTCGTATCTGGACTATGAGGCAGTTTTCTGGTTTTGGGGATGCATATCAAACCAACCGACGCTACCATTATTTGCTGGAGCATGGTCAGACGGGTTTGAGCGTGGCTTTTGACATGCCCACTATAATGGGATACGATTCGGACCACACTCGTTCTGAAGGGGAAGTAGGGCGCTGCGGGGTAGCAATAGATTCCCTACAAGATATGGAGATTCTTTTTGATGGCATTCCTTTAGACCAGGTCACCACTTCTATGACCATTAACGGGCCTGCGGCAGTGTTGTGGTGTATGTATTTAGCTGCTGGAGAGAACAAAGGTATTTCCTTGGATCAGATGGGAGGCACCATCCAAAACGACATCCTGAAGGAATATATTGCCCAGAAATCATGGATATTCCCTCCAGAGCCCTCTATGCGGATTATTACTGACATATTTGAATACGGAAGCAAATACGTTCCCCGTTGGAACACCATCAGTATTAGCGGATATCACATAAGGGAAGCCGGCTCTACTGCCCTGCAAGAGCTAGCTTTTACCCTGGCTGACGGATTTGCTTATGTAGAAGCGGGTATCAATGCGGGGTTAGATGTGGACGAATTTGCTCCCCGACTCTCATTCTTTTTTAATTCCCACATTGACTTTTTTGAAGAAATAGCCAAGTACCGGGCAGCTCGTCGCATCTGGGCTCGCCGCATGAAAGAAAAGTACGGAGCTAAAAGCTCCCGCTCCTGGAAGCTTCGTTTTCATACCCAAACTGCCGGTTGCAGCTTGACTGCCCAGGAACCGGAGAATAACATTATGCGCACTGCCTTTGAAGCTCTGGCGGCGGTATTAGGAGGCACCCAGTCTCTGCACACCAACTCTATGGATGAAGTATGGGCCCTTCCCACCGAAAAGGCAGTTCGTATCGCTTTAAGGACCCAACAAATTATGGCCCATGAAACCGGGGTCTCCAATACTGTAGATCCTCTGGCGGGATCCTATTTTATAGAATCCCTTACCGAGGAAATGGAAAAAGGAGCAGAAGAATATTTTCAGCGCATAGAAGATAAGGGCGGAGTGCTCCGCGCTATAGAAGAAGGCTTTTTCCAGCAGGAAATTGCTGATGCAGCCTACCGTTATCAAAAAGAACTGGAGAAAAAAGAAAAGATCCTGGTGGGAGTAAACGAATATTATACGGGAGAGGAACCCGATCTGGAGATTTTAGAGATTGACCCCGAAACAGAAAAAGAACAGGTGGAACGTCTTAAAAAACTCAAAGAAGCTAGGGATGGGGTTAAAGTAAGTCATGCCCTGGAGGAACTAAAAAAGAAAGCTTCCACCTCCGATAATCTTATCCCCTGCATCATGGAAGCGGTGCATGCTTATGCTACGGAAGGAGAAATTGTGGGTGTTTTAAAAGAAGTTTTTGGAGTCTACCAGGAAAGTCCTCTGTTTTAATAAAGTTATAGTTAAAACTTCAGAAAGGAGATAGGTATGGGGAATAAAAACGTAAGGGTGTTAATAGCCAAGCCTGGTTTAGATGGTCACGACCGGGGAGCCAAAGTAGTAGCCCGGGCTTTACGGGATGCGGGGATGGAAGTAATCTATACCGGTCTGCATCAGAGTCCCGACGAAATAGTGGAATCAGCAGTGCAGGAGGATGTGGATGTGGTGGGTTTGAGCATTCTGTCTGGTGCTCACATGACCCTGGCACCCAAAGTAAGGGAGAAACTGAACCAGCAGGACATGGAAGATGTACTCCTTCTGGTGGGAGGTATTTTGCCAGAAAAAGATATTCAAAGTTTAAAAGGACAGAAGATTGTCGATGAAGTGTTTATTCCAGGGACGCCTTTGGAAGAGATTATTAATTATGTAAAAAAGGCTAAAAGCAGCTAAACCAGGATCTTCTAATCTAACTTGCTTGCCAGCATTTGCAATAAACCCCTGTCCCTTCACTAAAAACTGAGCCAATTGCGTTGTTAACCAATTCCCTATTCTCGGGATTTAAAAAGGTAGAGC
>CAZXDQ010000385.1:0-2246 GCA_964639405.1 uncultured Syntrophomonadaceae bacterium
GCTCTGAATACTTTACCAGATATTCCATCACTTTTACTCTGGCCACGGAAGGCTTTACGTTAATCGACTCCAAAAGTTCTTTGATGTCTTCTATCACCGGTTCCTCCCTTCAACAATGAATACATATTAAAATATGTTCAAATTTATACTTATTACAATTTTGAATTTACATTAATGGTAAGGCCAGCTCACCCTACCTGTCAAGATTGCTCCACCACCAAATTCAGCGATAAACCAAGATTATCCTCCATTATTTTCTGATGAGTTCCTATAAAGAAGAAAACAACTGTTTTTCTCTTTTGCTGACTTTCATGCAAAAAAATTTTTTAAGAAGGTAAAGCTAAGCAGGGAGTTCCCGGTTTTAAGTAGAAAAATAGATCACCAAGGAATTTTTAAACTTTCCAGAAAAGGGGGATTAATTCCGGAAGAGGTTCTTCAACCCCTTCCGAAAAATGCTAATGGGAATTATCTACTTGATAAGACACGGTAGAACCCAGTGGAACAAAGAAAAAATATTCCGGGGGCAAGCGGATATACCCCTGGATACTTGCGGTAAACATCAGGCTCAAGCTTTGGGGACTACCCTCTCTAGAATTATTTCTAAGCGCCCCTTGTTCATAACCAGTCCCCTGGAGCGGGCAAAAGAGACGGCAGAGATAGTGAGTTCTTTTTTCCAATCTGGAAATATAAACATCGATGAGCATTTTCTTGATATAAGTTACGGGAATTGGGAGGGATGTTCCAGAGAAGAAATAGAGAAAAACTATCCGGAACTGTTTCAAACCTGGGCGAACAATCCAGAAAGAGTTACTTTTCCCGGAAAAGGAGAAAATCTAATCACGGTAGCCCATCGGGCAGAGCGAGGTATCTACCAAATCGCAGAAAAAAACCCGGAAGGAACTACCTTAATCTTCGCCCACCAGGCAGTTAACAAGGCTCTGCTATGCCGTTTATTGGGAGCGGGAGAGCAGGCTTTTTGGAAAATAGGCCAAGATAACGCCTGCTGGAATCTGTTGTCTCATAATGCTTCTTTCTTTGTGGTAACCCAGTTGAACGAAACCTGCCACCTGGGAAGTATGTCAGAAGCGGAATAGAGGTATAATATTATGAGCAAGGCAACCTCTCAGTCTATCAATTCTATATCAGGTTGCTATGGCTCCCTTCCGGGTCAACTACAAAGCAAGTGCACGGTTCAGCCTTTACCCTTTCGCAGGCTACCCTCGACAGTCGCCGGCACTCAACTGATTAAAAAGATCCAGTTGCAGTACCGTCTCCGGGTCGAGGCGGCACTGAAACCAGGTGCCGAACTACTACCGGGCAAAGCTTCGCTGGCTACTTCTATCCCTCTTTGACAGCCACTCTGCCATTAGCAATCTGATCATCTTCGCTCTTTAACTAACGGCCTGAGTAGTAATTGAGCAAGAGTGGTTTTCACTAAAAGAATTAGTGTATCCTGGACTACAAGCTGGCTTTTCTGCAGGAACGCTAATGGGGTTCAACTCCGCAGAGAAATCAGCAGCCTGGTAAGCCCTTTTTCCCTTTCCACCCTGTCTATCCTATATTTCAAAGAGGAGTGGAAGCCCGCTCCGTCTATCACCAGAGTGTGAAACTCCCCTCTTTCTCCACAGGGGGAAAGCCCCCGACTTTCACAATAATCCAAAAACCTGGGACTAATAATTTTACCCAGCCAATTTTCACTTACCAGTTCATTTTTAAGGGAAACCAGCAAAGCTCGACCTTCACGTTGAAGAAATTCTTCTGTTACTCTTCTTTCTTTCATGCCCCACAATGGCAGGTAGCTCTTAACATTGTTCTCCTGGCACTTTTTTTCAATCCATTGACGATGCTCCTCCAAATTGATATCGCCAAAAACTCCCCCGGTAAAGCCTCTGTATTTAAGTCGCTCTACTGCCCGGTCAAAGCCCTTTTCGTACGTTCCCCAACTCACTGCTTCCCCTTCCAGGGGAATCCCTAGCAGAGCAGCTTGTTGGCACAAAATATCCTGACTTAATCCATGGGAGCGGCTCTGCCCATTTTCACTTTGAAAATTCAACAAGCACCCGACTTCCAGACCTTGTTCCTGAGCTAATTGTAAGGCTAAATAAGCATCTTTTCCCCCGCTCCAAGAGACAAACACTTTCTCCTTTTGCTGTAAAATATTCTCCTCCATAAGGGTCCCCCTGTTTTCATTGTAAGGATCCATAATTCATACCAATTCATATTAATCAGTGACAATTCTTATTTAC
>CAZXDQ010000386.1:0-2241 GCA_964639405.1 uncultured Syntrophomonadaceae bacterium
TGACGGTTAGTGCGTCTTACTTGTTTTAGGATATATACTTTCTCTGGTGGAGTAGACAATTTTTTTCTTTTAAAAAAGGGTTTTATTTTTCTCTTCCAGCTAATTTTAGAATGCCTACCATTTAATTTCCTTGTTAACACCTGAAAGCCAAACCTTGATTTGTATTCACCACTCGAGGGTTAAACCTAAAAACAATTGTTGCCTGTTTTTTCCATTTCTGTTATAATGAAGGCACGGGAACAATTGTTCCCCTCCCAACTGTTGTCGTCCCCCCACAGCAGTGGTATAATTAAAAAAGGCAGGTGTTTCTATGAAAAAGCCTGAAACTATTGATCATGACCGGCTTTTCAAAGAACTTCTGCAGGAATTTTTCTCAGAATTTATTCAGGCCTTTTTCCCACGCATTTATCAGGAACTCGATCTTTCCTATCTGCGCTTTCTCCAGCAGGAACTCTTTACCGACATCACCAGTGGTCAAAAGCATGTTGTTGACCTTCTGGTTGAAACTCGCTTAAAAGATGAAGAAAGTTTGATCCTGGTTCATGTGGAAAACCAGGCCCAGTATCAACCGGATTTTCCCCAGCGAATGTTTATCTACTACTCCCGCCTTTATGAAAAATTCCGGAAAAACATTCTTCCCATTGCTGTATTTAGCTATGACTCTCCCAGAGAAGAACCGGATGAGCTAACCCTGGGTTTAAGTTTTCAATAGGTTCTTAATTTCAATTACCTCACACTGGAATTGATGAAGAAAAACTGGCGGGATTTCGTCCGGAGCGAGAATCCTGCCGCCCTGGCCTTAATGAGCAAAATGGGCTTCACACCTAAAGAAAGAGTGCGGGTCAAACTGGAATTTATTCTCATGCTTTTACGATTGGAACTAAACCCAGCCCGAATGAAGTTGCTCACAGGTTTCTTTGAGTCCTACCTTCCCCTTAGTCGGGAAGAGGAAGAAGAGTTTAAGGAAGAAATTAAGAATTTATCCCCGGAGGAGGTGAAAAGGGTGCAGGAAATAACTACCTCCTGGCATGAAAAGGGTCGAAAAGAGGGTAGACTTGAAGGTAAACTTGAAGGTAAACGTGAAGGTAAACGTGAAGGGCAGAGTCAACTTCTCATGCAACTAATGGAAAAGCGCTTTTCCCAAATACCATCTTCCTGGAAGGAGGAAATCTTAAGTTTCTCCGAAGATAAGCTTGCTGCTCTTGGAGAAGCGGTTCTTGAGGCCAAAAGTCTTGAGGACCTAGAGCAATTCTTCGAGGATAAAAAATAACAAAAAATTTCCGGTCAGGGGAGGTTACTCCCCTTTTTTTATCCACTTATGCTTATTAAGGAAGTCAAAAACAAATCCATACTAATCAAAAGGAAGCTCTAAAATCGGGCTTCCTTTTGATTTCCGTTTTCACAGGAAGTTATTGCCATATTTTCTTATCTTTGTTATAATAGCACACAGGAACATTTGTTCCCCCTCCCCTGCTGTTGTCGTTCCCTCTCAAGGGTGGTATAATTAAAAAAGGCAGGTGTTTCTATGAAAAAGCCTGATACCATCGATCATGACCGGCTTTTCAAAGAACTTCTGCAGGAATTCTTTTCCGAATTTATTCAGGCTTTCTTCCCCCACATTTATCAGGAAATCGATTTTTCCCATCTGCGCTTTCTCCAACAGGAACTTTTCACCGACATTACCGGTGGCCAAAAGCATGTTGTTGACCTTCTGGCTGAAACCCGCTTAAAAGATGAGGAAAGTTTAATCCTAATCCATGTCGAAAATCAGGCCCAGTATCAACCGGACTTTCCCCAGCGAATGTTTATCTACTACTCCCGCCTTTATGAAAAATTCCGGAAAAACATAATCCCCATTGCTGTATTCAGTTACGATAGTCCTAGAGAAGAGCCGGATGGTCTAACCCTGGGATTAAGTTTTCAAAAGGTCCTTAATTTCCATTACCTCACACTGGAATTGAAGAAGAAAAAATGGCGGGATTTCGTTCGTAGCGAAAACCCTGCTGCTCTGGCCTTAATGAGCAAAATGGGCTTCAATCCTAAAGAAAGAGTGCGAGTCAAACTTGAATTTTTGCGAATGCTTTTACGATTGGAATTAAACCCGGCAAAGACGAGACTGCTAACCGGTTTCTTGGAATCCTACCTCACCCTTAACGCGGAAGAGGAAAGCGAGTTTAATAAAGAAATTGAGAAATTATCCCCGGAGGAGGTGAAAAAGGTGCAGGAAATAACTACCTCCTG
>CAZXDQ010000387.1:0-2241 GCA_964639405.1 uncultured Syntrophomonadaceae bacterium
AGCTAAATCACCGGGCCTTTCCAGGGTAGGACCAGAGGTTATCCTTATGTTAACTCCCATTTCTTTGGCGATAATATGAGCTAGAGTGGTTTTTCCCAGTCCGGGAGGACCATAGAGTAAAACATGGTCCAGGGTATCCCCTCTCCCCCTGGCCGCTTCAATATAGATGCTTAGTTTCTCTTTTACTTTTTCTTGGCCCAGGTAATCTTCCATACTTAGGGGACGGATGCTCTGTTGGAAGTTATCTTCTTCTTGTCTGGTGGAAGAGACGATGCGTTCGTCCATTTAATAACCCCCTAGATTTACTAAGTGTTGGGAAACCTGCTCCATTAGTGTTTTGATAAGAGCTTAAGGGCTGATTTCAAGAGTTCTTCTGGATTGTTTTCGGATCCCTCATTACTTTTTGCTTTTTCTACTGCGGAAGTGGCTTCTGATATAGAAAAACCTAGCGCTGACAGCGCTTCTATGGTTTCCTTTTCCGGCATATCGCTGCTTGGTGTGGGGGCTTCAGTGGTACTTTCAGCCGTAAAAGAAGGAGGAAGTTTTTCCTTTAATTCCAATATCAAGCGTTGAGCTGTTTTTTTTCCTACCCCGGGGATCTTGGACAGGTTGCTCACGTTTTCTTCCAAAACTGACACGTAAAATTGAGATACGGAAAACTCGTTTAAAACAGACAAGGCCAAGCGGGGTCCGTATCCCGTTACTCCTAACAACTGGTTAAATAGATTTCGCTCTTCTGAGCTGTAGAATCCGTAAAGAGAGATGCCGTCCTCCTTAATTATTAAACGGGTATAAAGGAGGGCCTCTAATCCTTTATCCCATCCCCGATGGGAAAGGTAAGCAGGCACTTCAATGCGATAAGCCACTCCATGGGTTTCGATTACTACCCAACCAATACCAGTTTCTACTAAATTACCTTTAATAAAATCTATCAAAAGGATTCTCCCCTGCTTGCTTGTTTTTCCCATTTAATCTGCTGCAGGTGGCACAATGCTGCAGCAAGGGCGTCGGCTTCGTCATCGTTTTGAAAATTATCGGGTACTCCCAACAAAAGAGAAACCATTTTCTGCATCTGTTTTTTATCAGCCCTGCCGTCTCCTGTAATACTACTTTTGATTTGTAAAGGGGTGTAGTGATGAACAGGTATTTGATTTAATGCTCCAGCCAATATAATTACTCCTCTAGCTTCCCCGGTAGTTAAAGCGGTACGGATGTTTTTGTTAAAAAAAACGTCTTCTAGAGATATGGCGCTCAACTCGTAGCTTTTTCCCAACTCAGCCACCTTCTGGTGTATTACTCTTAAACGTTCAGCGTGGCAAGATTGGCTGGAGGTTTTAATACAGCCAGAAGTTATCCAACCAGACCTCCCGGCACCCGTGTCTTCAATTATACCGTAGCCGGTTAAAGCGATACCCGGATCGATTCCTAAAATTTTTGCTCCCATAAGAAACTCCCGTCGGCATTTTAGTAACAGAACAGTTCCCGTTTTAAAGTCTGGGAAGTGTGGTCCTATATACGGATATTACCCCTCCACTTGAGCAAATAATTCTTCTGGCATATCAAAATTGGAATACACGTTCTGCACGTCTTCGGATTCTTCCAGCGCCTCTAGAAGTTGAACTACTTTGGTAGCGTCTTCAGTGTCAGATACGGGCACTATAGTGTGGGGAAGCATAGTTATTTCTGCACGGTTGATTGGTATTCTTTGATGAGCTAGAGCATCTTTTACTTCTTCGAAATCTTCCGGATTGGTGATAATTTCATAGTAATTGTCTTCTTCCTTAAAGTCTTCAGCTCCTGCTTCGATAGCCAAGCTCATTAATTCTTCTTCCTCTAGGGGAAGCTCTTGGGATGAAACCTGGAGGTATCCTTTTCGGTTAAACATCCAGGAGACGCATCCTGCTTCTCCCAGGTTACCTTCGTATTTTGCGAAGGTGTTTCTAATTTCTGATACCGTCCGGTTGCGATTATCAGTTAAGGCTTCCAACAATACAGCCACTCCCCCGGGACCGTACCCTTCCAAAATGGCAGATTGGTAGGCATTGGCTTCTAGAGAACCACTTCCTTTCTGGATAGCCCTTTCAATGTTCTGGTTGGGCATGTTAGCTTCTTTCGCTTTTTGGATTGCCAGACGCAGGCGCACGTTGTATTCTGGGTCGCTACCCCCTTCCCTGGCTGCTACGGTAAGTTCCCTTGCCATTTTAGTGAATATTTTTCCTTTTTGGGCGTCAGCTCTAAATT
>CAZXDQ010000388.1:0-2231 GCA_964639405.1 uncultured Syntrophomonadaceae bacterium
CTGCTATCCGCTCCAGAAGACGTATCCATAGTAGTAGCTAACCCCACCGGATGCCTGGAAGTTTCCACTTCCATATACCCCTACACCGCCTGGCGCACTTCTTATATTCACAGTGCCTTTGAGAACGCCGCCTCCACTATCAGCGGGGTGGAGAGCGCCTACCAGAGTTTGCGCCGGCAGGGCAAACTGGAGCAGGATTACCGTTTTGTGGCTTTCGGGGGAGACGGTGGAACTTACGACATAGGTATCCAAGCCCTTTCGGGGGCTCTGGAAAGAGGGCATCGCATGCTCTACGTTTGTTACAATAACGAAGCATACATGAACACTGGCATCCAGCGCTCCGGTGCAACTTCCCTGGGAGCCTGGACCACCACCAGCCCGGTAGGGGAAGTTTATCCCGGCAAAAGCCAGTACCGGAAGGATTTAACCTCCATAGTGGCCGCCCACGGCATCCCTTACGTAGCCCAAGCTTCCATCAGCCACTGGCGGGACCTGGCCAACAAGGCAGCTAAAGCTCTGGCCACCGACGGACCTTCCTTTATCAACGTGTTGAGCCCTTGTCACCGGGGCTGGCGCTTCCCCATGGAACAAACAGTAGAAATGGCCCGGCTGGCAGTCCAAACCTGCGTATGGCCCCTCTACGAAGTGGAAAACGGTGAATGGAGCCTCAACTTTAAAGCCCGCAACAAAAAACCTATAGAAGAATACATTAAACCCCAGGGACGTTTCGCCCACCTGATGAAAGAAGAAAATCAAAGCCTGCGGGAAGAGCTGCAGAGCTTTGTGGACGATGAATGGGAAAGACTGCAAAAACGGTGCGGAGAAATATAATAGGTTAAAATTAATAATAAACTATCTCTTGAACTAATAGACCAACAGATTTGAAGCCAAGCAAATTGAAATCAATGATGAAGACTTGTTTAGGAACCGGAGCGCCAATAGCTTCCGGTTCCTAATTATTAATGAATAAAAAAAGGGAAAGCCACTCTTTTGAGGGATTCCCCTTTAGTCTTTAATTTTCTCACCACTAGTTTATATTATCCTGAAAAAGTTTTAAATTGCTTACTATTAACCTCTCCATTAACCTCCAACTGCTAGTTGCTTCTAGAATAACTTAAAATGCGGGAGAACTATCGCTCTGGATCCTCTTCTCTATTTCCTCCATGTAAAGAGGATGTTTAACTCGAATAAAAGTCCCTTTCATACCTAAAGAGCGGGAGTCAATAACTCCAGCGCTTTCAAATTTGCGAAGAGCATTGACTATAACCGAGCGAGTAATACCCAAGCTGTCTGCAATTTTACTGGCTACAATAATACCTTCTTGCCCGTTAAGCTCTTTAAAGATTTCCTCGATAGCCTCCAGCTCAGAATAGGAAAGACTGTCGAAGGCAACTTCCGCAATGGCTCGATGCCTCATTTCCTTTTCCCGCTTCTCTACTTCTCCTCGCATAATTTCCATGCCGATAATAGTGGCCCCGTTTTCCGCCAGGACCAAATCATCTGTAGACAGTTCCTCCCCATAGCGGTGGATAACCAAAGTCCCTAACCTTTTTCCCCCTCCCATAATGGGGATTACCGTGGTAAGTATATTAGGAGATTTGCACTCTACCTGCTCTTCCTCGGAAAAGTAGATGCAGTACTTCCCTTTCTGAGCTAAATTAACCCTCGACTCTTCGGAGGCTAGCAGAAATTTTTCATTGTACCACTGAGGGAATTCGCCGTCATCCAATACCTGCTGGTTAAATAAATCGCAGTGAAAATCGTCCATTAAAGTGTACCCCAGTATTTTTCCCGAGGTACTTACAATTATGAAGTTAGCTTTTATAACTTCTCCCAGCATCTCGGCGCCCTTTTGAAAATCCAGAGCGTGATCGGCAGAACTCTGTACTACCCTGCAAACATGTCTCACTTTGTCTAATAAAGGTGCATCCTGCATCTGTATCTTCCCTTCTTTCAATTATAGTATGAATATTGTCTTTCTTCTAAACTATATGATAACTTTCCTCCCTTGTCAATAAGAGAAAACCGAAAAATGTAAAAATGTAAAAAGACCTTCCGGATACATTAAAAGTGTGAAAAAAGTAACTTTTTCCCCCAAGGACTTCCCTAATACTTCCGCCGATCTGTATACACCTCTTAATATCCCTAACTTTATCTTGTATCATAATTTCATTACTTTGTCAATTATTTTTATTGAATTTCAAGCCGCAATTTGGTTCGCAATTTGAATC
>CAZXDQ010000389.1:0-799 GCA_964639405.1 uncultured Syntrophomonadaceae bacterium
TCTTGATTTTGTACCCAACAAGGGACGAACATCTAGAATTAATACAGCCCTAATTAATTTGTCGGGACTAGGCGGAAGCATTGTTTCTCTGGTTGTAACTGTAAAATGAAAGCAGATGGGTGGTTAAATGAGCATTAACTATATTATTCCCTATTTATTGCTGCTTACTATATTACTTCACTTGATACTGGGTATTTTTGTTTTACAACGAGCTCCTGGTTCACTGCTGAACCGCCTAGTTTTTGGCCTTACTATTAACGCGATAATCTGGTGTTTTTCTGTATTTATGATTTATGTAACAGAAGATTATCAAAATCTACTTTTGTGGGTAAGAATAGCTCATGCTGCTGCAGCTGCAATACCTTGTTTTATATGGGCTCTTGTACATTCTTTTTTGAGCAGTAGTACAAATCCCCAGTTTTTAAATAGAAATATAAAAGTTTTATTTTTTTTCGGTTTTTTATTGGCAGGCCTGTGTCTTACCCCCTTAATGATCAAAGACTTGGTATTGATCGAAGGAAGAATAGATTATGTTTATGGTCCTATTTTTAACCTCTATCCCCTTTTTTTTAGCGGGGTTATAGGTTATGCTCTGTTTAAGCTTTGGTACCATCTACGCCTTGTGCGTGGTTTAATTCGTCACCAGATACGTTTTTTTATCGGAGGGATCCTGCTCTCTTTTGTATTAGGGAGTTTCTTAAATCTATTTTTCCCGCTCCTAGGTATTACCGAAGTTAATCTACGAGCTATTGGTCCAATATTTAGCATTATTATGGTTATCTCCGTCACGTATGCCATC
>CAZXDQ010000389.1:809-2222 GCA_964639405.1 uncultured Syntrophomonadaceae bacterium
AAACTGCTGGAATATGCTTTTACAGTCCTTATTTTGGTGGGAATATATATAATCTTTGTCTTGTCGCTGGGTCATTATGTAGGGATCTATTTTGGCTCTTCTTCCTTTTATTTTACTCTTTTACTCATAACCCTTGCCGCTGTTTTTTTCCCCATTTTAAAAGAAAAAATACAGCTGCTCATTAACCGCTTTTATTACCAGGGGCTCTACAGTTACCACGATACTCTGCTGGAAGCAAGCAAAGCAATGACCTCTATACTGCAGCAGGAAAAGCTCTTAAATTACTTAGTGGACAAGGTAGTTAGCGCTATGCATATTGAAAAGGCTGTTTTTTTCATTAGGGAACAAAGCGGTGCTTTTACCGCCGCAGCACCTAGATCTCTGGAAGGGGGTAGTTCCCCTGACAATGAGAATGCTCTTTTTTATGATGAAAGCTTTCTCCTTTCTTACCTGGAGAAGGAGGGAGAGGTACTGTTAAAGTCGGATCTGGAAAAAATGCCTCCTATAAGGCATAAAAAGGTATTGGAATTTGAAATGGAAAAATTGGGCGCTCAGGCAGCGGTACCCGTAATTATAGATAACAGGCTGGAAGCTGTTTTTTTCCTGGGTTTTAAGATGTCAGGGGAACCATATTTCAAGGATGATGTAAATTTGCTTTCGACTTTAAGCTATCAGCTGGCCGTATCACTTCGTAATTCCAAGCTTTATGACGAAGTATTGGAAATAAAGCAGTACCTGCAAAACATCCTGGAAAATATGGGCAATGGTCTAATTGCTATAGATGCTGAAGGTGAAATAATGACCTTTAACAAAGCAGCAGAACTGTTAACGGGAAAATCTTCGCAAGAGGTGTTGGGGAAAAAAGCTCATGAGAGTCTTGAACCGGGTTTAAGCGACATATTATATCAAACCCTGGAAAATGGGCAGGGTATGAATGGCCTGGAGGTAGAAATCACATCATCAGGGGAAACGGGCTGTCACCTGAGCTGTAATACTGACCTGATAGAGATGCCTAATACCGGAGAAAAAGGGGTAATACTTATTTTAAGTGATGTAACTCGCGTTAAGGAATTGGAAAGAGAAAAAAACCAGGTGGAAAGACTTGCTTCTCTGGGGGAGATGGCTGCAGGGATAGCTCATGAGATAAAAAATCCTCTTGTTTCTATTAAGACCTATGCGGAGCTGCTACCGGAAAGATACGGAAATACTGAATTTCGTCACAATTTTTCCCAGGTGGTTACCCATGAAATAGAACGTATAAACAAGTTAATCAAAGAACTTTTAACTTTTGCTAGAAACTCTGAAAATTCCTTAAAGGAAACTGATCTAGTTTCTTTAATGAGGGAAGTGCTGGAATTGCTTTCTCCCCAGCTTGAATCCCAGGGGATTAAACTGTTTACATCTTATCACCGG
>CAZXDQ010000390.1:0-228 GCA_964639405.1 uncultured Syntrophomonadaceae bacterium
AAACATGAAAAGCGGAATTGTGTGTTGAAATCAGGCAAGTATGATAGTATAATTTCGTTATATGCAACCTAATATAACGGCAAAGCGTTACTAACCAAAGGTGGGGAAGGTATGAGATTATCTTATGTGAAAACTAAAAATGCAGTAGGGATGGTGCTCCCCCACGACGTTACTCGTATAGTTAAGGGTGAATTTAAAGGGGCAGCATTTAAAAAAGGGCATGTCATC
>CAZXDQ010000390.1:238-2217 GCA_964639405.1 uncultured Syntrophomonadaceae bacterium
AGAGCATGTTTACTCCTTGGAACTGGAAGAAGGTGACGTACATGAAGATGAAGCAGGTTGGCGAATTGCACATGCAGCGGCAGGAGAGGGAGTAGTTTGCCGTAGTGCTTCAGAAGGGCGGGTGGACCTTTTTGCCTCCTGTCAAGGTTTGCTAAAGGTAAACGTGCAGGGCCTGCAGGAGTTGAATTTGATTCCAGAGACCATTATGGCCTCTAGAAGTACGAACACTCCTGTGCTTCAGGGGGAAAAACTGGCTGCCACCCGCGTGATACCGCAGGTAACTAGAGAAAACACGGTGACTCGAGGGGAAATGGTCGCAAAAAGCTGGAAGCCTTTGGTAGAAGTTCAACCTTATCTTTCCTACCAGATTAAAGTAATTGTGACGGGGAGAGAAGTATATGAGGGAAAGGTGGAAGACGCTTTTGCTCCGGCCATCCAGGAAAAAGCTTTCCATTATGGCTTAAGGGATCCGGATGTCTATTACGTCCCTGATGAAGCTGAGGAAATTGCCTCCAAAATCACCGAGGTGATAGATAAGAGCCAAGATGCACAGAGCGGAAAGAAATCTTCGGAAAAGGTAATGCTAATAATCACTGGAGGAATGTCGGTGGACCCTGATGATGTTACTCCCGAAGGCATACGTTTGAGCGGAGCTGCGGTTGAAAAATACGGCACTCCGGTGCTACCGGGTGCTATGTTCATGGTGGCTTATCTTGGGGAAGTGCCTATCTTAGGAATGCCAGCATGCGGTATGTTCTTTCGCACCACTGTGCTGGATCTGGTTATCCCCCGCCTCCTTACTGGAGAGGCAATAAAAGCCCCTGATCTAGCTGCTCTGGGGCACGGAGGTTTATGTTTGGGCTGTAAAGAATGTACCTATCCTTACTGTCCTTTTGGTAAAGGAGGTCTGCCTTATGGATCCTAAAGAGTTAATTAGGGAACTAGACCGCTGTTTGCAAGAAAATACTCCCGTGGCACTAGCTACAGTTGTTGAGGTAAGCGGCTCCACCCCAGCCCGAAAGGGTGCCAAGATGTTAATTTATCCGGACGGTTCCATTAAAGGGACTATAGGTGGTGGTTCTATGGAAGCCGCAGTGATAGAAGAAGGGAAAAACTCTATAGAAAAAGGTCTTTCTCGCTTCTTGGAATATAAACTCAACCAAGAGGAGGCCGCTGGTTTAGGGATGGTTTGCGGAGGCAACGTTTCCGTATTTGTAGAGCCTTGGCTTGCTGGCCCCGAGTTGATTATTGTGGGAGCGGGGCATATATCCCAATACTTGGCTCCCCTGGCAAAAATGCTGGACTTTCAAGTAGTAATTATTGATGACCGGGAGGAATTTGCTTGTGAAGAGAATTTTCCCCAAGCCGATAAAATTATGGTAGACGATATCGGCAAGAGTCTTGCTGAGTACCCGGTATTTGCTCACCACTACTTGGTTATTGTTACTCGGGGACATCAATTTGACGAAATAGCGCTAGAACAAGTTTTGAGTAAGGATGCCGCTTATCTAGGCATGATAGGCAGCCGCAACAAGATTGAAAAAATATTCAATGACTTACGGGACAAAGGAATACCAGAAGAATGGCTACAAAAAGTGTATGCCCCCATAGGGCTTGACTTAGGGGGGAATCGCCCTTCGGAAATAGCATTGAGCATAGCAGCTCAGTTGGTGGAAGTCCGCAATCGAGGCGCTTAACTAGCTCCACTGAAGCCCAGCGATGGAAGATACTGGTGTAATTTTAGGTAGCACCTTTTTAGAGCTTATTTAATAAATAATAATTTGGGGTGGGAAGATGTGCTTACAGCTGCGTTCTAAAGTATGGGTGGAGTTGGAAGGGAAGAAAGTATTTGGCGACGGTCCCTGGGAGCTTTTGCATTTGGTTGATGAGAAAGGTTCCTTGCGGCAGGCGGCTCAAGAAATGAAAATGTCCTACCATCAAGCCTGGCAAATAATCAATATGATTGAAACCAACCTGGG
>CAZXDQ010000391.1:0-2216 GCA_964639405.1 uncultured Syntrophomonadaceae bacterium
GTATTGGGGTCAGCCTCTACGACATAACGGACGCTGCGTCACAGGAAAAGATACTTGAAGAAGAACTCTATTTCTACCTGGCCCAAGTAAACCGGCCCACGGAGATAGAAACGGGGCGCACCATAGATCCCATGGATAGAGCAGTACCCGGGGAAGCCCTGCAGTTTGACGGTTTTCCCCAGACAGGTGATTTCCGCTATCGCTGGAACTTCGGCGACGGCACCGAGACCACCGGCACTGATGCCAGTGTGGTGCATACCTACGCCGAGCCGGGTGCGTACCGGGTGACCCTGGAGCTACTCACAAACCAGCAATAGCCGGACCCGGAAGATGAAATCCTGGCCAGCTGCTCCGGCATGTATGTGCGGGTAGGAGAAGCAGGAGAGGAGGAGATAGAAGAAACCATAGATGCTCCTGTGGAAGAATTTGTGCCTGGGCTCTATGTGGGCGAGGTGACTATTGAAGAAGGGGATCGGGAGTACATAGAGCAGCTTCTTCGTGAGAGCGGGATGTCCTCAGAGCAATTTTTCCCCATGGATGGACCTTTCTTGGGTGAGACGCTGGAACATGGACTAATGCTGTTTCCGGAGGATTTCTACCGTGAACTGGTTGATGTTCGCGGTGAAGAGTTTCTGGAGATGCAAGTCATTTATGATTTGCCGCATCTCAATTATCAGAGAACTACTGAGAATTATGGCGTAATCTATACCGAAAATTTCGAAGTGACTTTTGACCCGGGAGGTCAATCCTTTAGCGGAACCATGACCGCTACCCTCAACGAGAGGTTCGCTTTTTCCGGGTCGGTTATTGGTGAACTGAGGGAACCCATCTCGGAAGAGGAGTTAGAGGAAGCGATGGAAAGAATCAGGGAGTGACAGAGGGAGTGACAGGGGACGGTTCCTTGGCACGCCCTCAAGGAGCAATGTTACCAGGAGGTATTAAGTTATGACCCGTACATGGTATTTGTCCAAAGACGAACAGACGCACGGCCCGTATTCCGAAGCGGACATGGAGAAATACATTGGTGAAGGTTTAATATCTGCTGCAGATCAGGTCTGGAGTCAGGGCATGGAAGAATGGCTCCCGGCAGGGCAGGTGTTTCCTACGCATTACGCGTCTACACCCGTTTACTCAAACAAATCAAAAGCCAACTCTCACCGCGGCTCGGGCTCATCTTGTTTAAAAGTAGTAGGCCTCATATTGGTTTTTATATTATTTTGTCTTAATGGATGGCTGTATCAGGCAGGCATGGGGGTGGAGCGAACCATTTTCAACGCTAATTATTACCACCATCTTTTCCAAGAGGCAGGGTTAACTTCGGTTTTGCATCAGGGTATAATAGACGAAATGAGTCCCGGCACCGCTCCCGGAATGCCTCCGGAGGTAGAAGCGGAAATCGAATTAATGTGGTCGGAGGCTTTAAGCGAAGCATGGTTAGAAGCTCAAATATTAGCGGTTATTGAAGATTTACTGGCGGTGTTGGATGGGGAACAGGATGCGTTAACTGTATCTATTGATTTTAGTGAGCCTAAAGGGCGTTTATTGCAAGAAGCAGGTGTAGAGGAACAAGCTTTTGCTGACGAAATGCCCGATGAAATACCTTTCTCAGATATGATGGGAGCAGATCCTCAGACGTGGCAAGAATTTCTTGATATTGCCAGCAGCGTGCAGCAAGTGCGAAGCACTTTAATGATTATTGCCTACGTGGGGATGGTTATTTTATTGTTGTTATTTGTCTTGTTAGCGGGGTTGTCAGGAGGGCTCAAATGGATTGGGGTGGCAACTCTTTTTTCCGGAATTTCTTTTTTAGGGGCATTGCAACTGTTTAGTTTTTTAATAAGAAACATGATCCCCCCGGAGGAGTTACCAGAATTACAAATGGTATTAAGAGATCTTTTTAACAGTGTTACCATGGTGTCCTTAGTTTATGCCGGAGTAGGTTTGTTTTTACTGGTTAGCGGATTAGTTTTGGGAGTTATTCTTACTTCCAGAACTTCTTCCTGACCGTATTTAGCGTGTCTTTATACTAAATCAAATAAAAGGAGCTGGATAAAGGTATGAATTATGTTATTTTAGGTTCGGTTATGCCCATGGTGGAGATCAAGTTGAAAAGGGATGAAAGACTCTATGCCCAGACCGGAGCCATGCAGTGGATGGATCAGAACATCAAGATGGATACAGAGATGAAGGGAGGAGTATTCGGGGGGCTGAAGCGT
>CAZXDQ010000392.1:0-2208 GCA_964639405.1 uncultured Syntrophomonadaceae bacterium
CTCATACATTTCAAAAAAACCCTCAAAAATGAATGCAGATAACGGGACAAAGTAGGCATTCAAGATAATTTAAGGGTACCAACAACACATTTTAAAAGAGCCTTGTATAAAAATTAGTGAGCACCGACCTTTAGCCTCCAGGAAAATCTTGCGAGGTTCTTCCCAATTATCTTTTTTAAGAAGAAGGAATTGCCATTTATATTTAGAATTATACTTTAAAGGTGAAAGGAAACTCCACCCATTTAGTAACCAAAATATCAAGTAGAGGAGGTTTTCATTGTGGACCCTACAGATCAACAACCACCACCCCAATCACCCATGCCGGAAGAAACTCCTAAGAATAATACTCTAGGCATAATTTCTCTGGTAAGCGGGATTGTGGGGATCGTTTTAGCCTTCTGCTGTTATCCCGTGGGAATAATCCTGGCCATTCTAGCCCTGATATGCGGCATCATCGGCAATCAGCGGGGACAACAGTACGCCATGGCAGGAATAGTTTTGGGAGCCATAGCCCTGTTGCTAGCTATCGTCTTGATAATTCTGGGAGCTTTCTTCTTTGAACCCATAATCGAGGAAATTCTGAGAGACTTGCAGCAGCAGCAGTTTTAACCTGAACTCGATTCTAGTGTTGCCCTGTCAGGAATAAACCTTGCTCCGATTAAAAATCCTTAGAAGGAAAAGTCCATGAGGGTAAATCTACTATGAGCTTCCTGAAAAAAAACACCCGCCCAAAAAAGGGAGCTCTGCTGGCAGAAATAAAGGAGGGGCTGAGCGCCCTGGAGGTAGGATTTTGGCTTTTCCTCCTGTTGCTGGTAGCGGGAGGCTATCTCTATGTGGCTTTAGAAGAAATACGTATTGCTTGGCTACCCTCCTACTGCCTCCTTCACGAAGCTACCGGGCTTTTGTGTCCAGCCTGCGGAGGCACTAGGGCATTAGGGGAATTGCTGCAGGGAAATTTTGCCCTGGCATTTAGATACAATCCCTTCTTTATCTTGCTCCTACCCTTTTTCCTTTACTTTTTTGCGGCGGTTTCTCTGCTGGTTTGGCACCCCTACCGTTCTCTAAGCCAACTATACCTCAGGCCTCTGTGGATCTGGCTGCTGCTGTTCCTGCTGCTGCTCTTTGTGATAACCAGAAACTTTCCCTCGTTAGACTATCTGGGATACCCATGGCAATAGACGTCAACCACCACAGCACCGGGGACTATCATGATAATGGTTGGAGCCGGGCCAAACTCCACATAACCTTACCTTGGATCAAACCAACAGCGGGAGGAATCAGGTTGCTGCTTTACACCGTAGGCTACCAAGGCAGAAGCCTACCGGAGATGACAGATCTTCTTGCCAGCAGGGGAATCACCCTGGTGGTGGATGTCAGGGAAAGGCCGTACAGCAAAAAAAGGGGATTTTCTAAAGATGAGCTCAAGGAAGCTCTGGCGGAGAAGAATATAAAGTATCGCAGTATGCCCCTGTTAGGGGCACCTCCCAAACTGCGGCAAAAAGTCAAGGAAGGAGGCAGCTACCAGGAATTCTTCCAGCTTTACCGGGAACACCTGAAACAACAACAGCAGGCCCTCCTGGAATTAAAGCAATTAGTCCCCCAGGAAGTCACCTGCCTGCTCTGCTACGAGAAAGATCCTGATTTCTGCCATCGCACGGTCATTGCCCAAGAGATCAGCACCCCGGAAAACACAGTACCGCTATAATGGAATTAAAGCAACCTCCAGCCCTCAATACTCTATCTGATATTCCCTCAGCTTTCGATATAGAGTATTTCTCCCAATCCCCAGCATTTTAGCCGCTTGGCTGATATTTTTCTGGCTCTCCCGTAAAGCTTTACTTATAGCGGCTTTCTCCAATTCTTTTAAGTTGGTAGCAGGAAGAGTCTCTGCCGAATCCGAAGAATCAGTTGAAAAGCCTTCTTGATTAGAATTACCTGGAGTAGCAGAAAGTTCTGCTATGTTTTTGTTGTCTTCCCACCTGTGGCTTACTGGAGAAGCCCCATCTCCATTTTCTTGCGAAATTGCACCTTCTTGCTCCTGTTCAATATTTACTAGATTAGGAGGAAGATGCTCCGGCATCAATTTATCGTCTTCACTAAGCAATATCAACCTCTCAATAACATTTTCCAGTTCTCGGATATTGCCAGGCCAGAGATACTGATTCAGTTTTCTCTGCACCTCCGGATGGATAAACTCGATATGCCGAT
>CAZXDQ010000393.1:0-2160 GCA_964639405.1 uncultured Syntrophomonadaceae bacterium
TATTGAATATGTCATTAAGTGATCTAATATTTAACGGTGATGAAGAAGATCTGGTGAAAACCGAAGTGACCCAACCGGCTGTTTTAATCACCAGTATTGCCATTCACGAAGTATTAAAGGAACATGGTTTTATTCCGGATGTTGCGGCCGGGCTCAGCCTGGGGGAATACACCGCCCTGGTAGCGGCGGAGGCTCTTTCCCTAAAGGAAGCTTTGCCTCTGGTGCAAAAAAGGGGTCTTTTCATGCAGGAGGCGGTTCCCCCCGGAAAGGGAACTATGGCGGCGATTATGGGCATGGAGCGGCAAGCATTGGAAGAGGTATGCCGGGAAACCGAAGTAAAAGGGGTGGTGCAGCCGGCTAACTATAACTGCCCTGGGCAGATCGTTATTTCCGGGGAAAAAGAAGCGGTGGCCGCTGCCATGGAAAAAGCCCGGGAAAATGGCGCCGGAAAGATAATTGAACTTAACGTTAGCGCCCCATTCCATTGTCAGTTGATGCAGCCGGCAGCGGAGCGGTTGGCAAAGGAACTAGAACAGATACACATCAATAAACCTAAGATTCCGGTGTTGAGCAATGTAAATGCAGAAGATGTTTATGACCCCGAAGCTATAAGAGCTGCATTGATTCGGCAGGTGGACAATGCGGTAAGATGGGAGGATTCCATTAAAAATATGATAAACAGAGGGGCAAATACTTTTCTGGAAGTAGGGCCGGGCAAAGTTTTAAACGGTTTTATGAAAAAAATTGATCGTAAGCAGCAGGCTTTTTCGGTGGATAGTTTACAGGCCCTGGTGAAGGTGGAAAAGAATCTAACCATTAGGGGGTAATAATATGTATGATTTAAGCGGCAAAGTAGCTTTAGTTACCGGTGGATCGCGGGGAATTGGCAGGGAAACAGTGTTAGCCCTGTCCCGCGCCGGAGCTGCGGTTGCTATTAACTATCAACATAACCAACAGGCAGCTCAGGAGGTGTTGGACCAGGTATTTTCAGAAAATGGAACGGGTATGATAATTCAAGCTGATGTTTCCCAGAGTCAGGAAAGTAACAAAATGATCAAGGAAACCGTTGATAATTTGGGCAAAATTGATATACTAATTAATAATGCGGGTATTACCAGAGATAATATTTTAGTACGAATGAAACCGGAAGAATGGGAAGAGGTCATAAACACTAACTTGACAGGGGTGTTTAATTGTTGCCAGGCAGTAATCAAGCCGTTTTTGAAGCAAAAAGGCGGACGGATCGTTAATATAGCTTCCGTAGCGGGTATATACGGAAATACGGGGCAGGCTAATTATGCCTCTTCTAAAGCCGGAGTAATCGCTTTAACTAAATCTCTATCCAAAGAGTTGGGATCCCGGGGGATTACAGTAAATGCGGTAGCTCCCGGTTTTATTGATACAGAAATGACCGCGGAGGTTGCAGAAAATGTAAAAGAAGAAACTATGAGTAGAATTTCCCTGGGGCGCCTGGGGCGCCCGGAAGAAGTTGCAGAGACGGTATTATTCCTGGTTGCTGCAGCTGATTATATTACCGGACAGGTTATCTCTGTAGATGGAGGGATAACCTTATAAATAAACTTGAAAATTACTTGATATAGAGAGGAGGTGAGCTAATGGAGATATTAGAAAAAGTAAAAGAAATTATTTCTGAGCAACTTGAAATTAATTTTGAAGATATTGAAACCGGCTCCACCTTTGAAGAAATGGATGCCGACTCCCTGGATCTGGTGGAACTGGTCATGGCTTTGGAAGAGGAGTTTGGTGTTGAAATTTCCGATGAAGAAATAGAAAATATAAAGACCGTAAACGATGTGGTAGAGCACATTAAGTCTAGAATCTAATGTTTATATAGCGTTAATTTAACGCTGAGCTAATGTTCATATAATGCTTGTAAATTTTCTTTACTGGCGATTTCTTAATGCTAAACGCTTAATGCTAAACCAGGGGTAACAAGAAATTGTTTAGTTTCTTTACACCAGTAATGATAAGCTAGTAACATATGAAATTAAATAGAATGATAAGTGTAGTACCGATTGAGCTTATAGTATTATGAGTTTATAATATTACAGTTGATTGCCATGTGTCTTCCCTGATAGATAGGGCATTGTGGATAAGTATATCATGGTAACAGGCGGTATGATTAGGTGAGGTGGAAAG
>CAZXDQ010000394.1:0-2145 GCA_964639405.1 uncultured Syntrophomonadaceae bacterium
ATGTGCAAGGTTAATGGGATTTACTCAATTATTCCCTGATTTTCAAATACCAGTTTCAGATACTCAGGCATATAAGCAGTTTGGAAATTCTGTGGTAGTTCCTCTTGTGTACGATTTGACAGTAGAGATCAGCAAGCACTTGAAAGTAATATATAACACTAACAAACAAGATACTTGCGAATATAACAAGGAACCTGTGTGTTTCTAAACCAAAGGAGGACATAAAAATGGAAAAAGTTACTCCTCCACTTAAGTGGGCAGGTGGGAAAAGATGGTTGATTCCTCATTTGGAGCCAATCTGGCAACAATATGAACACCATAAACTAATAGAGCCTTTCTGTGGGGGTCTGGCAGTATCACTGGGGCTACTTCCTCGATACGCTCTTTTAAATGATATAAATTACCACTTAATTAACTTCCTAAGGTGGTTGCAGAAAGGTCTTTACATCGAAATGCCTATGAAAAACGAAAAAGAGTTTTATTACCAATGCCGGAAACGCTTTAACGAGTTAATTCTGCAAGGGGAAGCTGACAGTAAAGAAGCAGCATCCCTTTTTTATTACCTAAACCGAACTGCTTATAACGGTCTGTGCCGTTTTAACAAAAAGGGTGAATTCAATGTCCCCTTCGGTAGTTACAAAACAATCAACTACAAACGCGACTTTTCTCAGTATAAAGATGTTTTTGCTAACTGGGAGTTTGCCTGTATGGACTTTGAGAATATTTCCGTAAAAGGCGACGAATTTATCTATGCCGATCCCCCATACGATGTTGATTTTAGACAGTATTCTCAGGGTGGCTTCACTTGGGATGACCAGGTAAGGCTTGCTCAATGGCTGGCAAACCATACAGGGCCTGTAGTGGCATCCAATCAAGCAACCAATCGCATAATTGAGCTTTATTCAGATTTGGGTTTTAAGCTTCTTTTTTTAGATGGACCGCGTTTTATTAGTTGCGATGGCAATCGTGATAAGGCTAAAGAGATATTGGCAATCAAAGAAAAGGGGTCAACTACCCACAGTTAAAGCCGTGGGCTTGTGGAAGTAATTCTGCAAGCCCTGGTTGGTGAAAATACACCAAACAAACCTTAGCATCGCCCAAATCCAATCTACCATTTTAGCGTATCCCCAAAATGTTTTTGTAGATAGTGTGCGAGAAAAACTTGAGAGACAAGGAACAAGTCTAAGAGGCTTGTCAGCACATTTGGTTTGGGATTCAAGTTGTAAAAGAAGCAAAAGCTTAAGTAATGGTTTACAGGGGTGGTGAAAAAAAGGATGGTGCTGGCAACAAGTTTGATGAAAACAGCAAAGTTTCTAAGGATATGACCGTGTATACTGTATGGGAAGATGTAACCGAAACCGAAGAATTTTATGTAGAAGCATTCCAAAATTTAGGGTTGAACATCCAAGAAGCACTGATTGCTGGAGCTAATATCCTAGTTGGTGCAATTACTTCCTTAATAACTGCCTTGGCATTTATCTTTCCCTTTGCGTTAGTATTCTTATTAATAGGGTATGTGGTATATAAGAAAAAGTTCTAAATTCCATTTTTAACCTCTACATTAAGCTTACAAAAAATAACTGTACATCCCTGTCTTTTCATGAAATAATATAGATAAAATCCATCGTTTTAGTGGTGGGAGTGTATTAGGATATATTTGTTCACGTCATCAAGAGTTCTCCTGCCTCAAGCGAAATGAAAGGAGAAATGTAAATGTTTGTTTTGCGAGTTATCGGTACTATTTTTAAATGGACGTGGTATGTAGCTTTCATGATTATCGCAACAGCATTTTATTTGTTAGCAACAATTTGTTTTTTAGGAACATCTCTCATCAATGCGATAAGTCTTTCACATCGTAGCTTTTAACTAAATCGCCAATGATTCTCCTGCCTCTAAACGAGGTAAAGGTGGGAGTAATTTGCGAATAACAGTTAGCTGTCTCATAAACCTTAAGGAGGTGAAACAGCGACACTTTTCCCTTGGAATTCCCAAGGTTTTTGTGTCGCTATTTTTATGAATTTCTCACCAAATTCTTTAATTTTTATTGTAGCTTTCTTTTTTATGGTAATTGCATATCGCATAGTTCAATCAAGAGCCTACAGTAACGCCTTGAAGAATGTAGAAGAGATACCTGATATTGAAAAC
>CAZXDQ010000395.1:0-2143 GCA_964639405.1 uncultured Syntrophomonadaceae bacterium
CTGGTGGTTTGCGCCAGCTATGGTTTGGATGCGGTTATCCTTGATCCAGAAGACAATCGGATGATGACTCTGGTGCATGCTGCTGAGGCGCTGTTGGATCGCGATCCATATTGTGGCAACTACCTCAAAGCTTACCGGAAAGGCATATTAAAGGTATAACCACGGGAAACTTAAATAAAAGGGGGATTTAATATGGAAAAGGTATTTAACAAAGTGATCGAAGGAGACAAGGAAGGAGTAAGGGAAACAGTACAGGAAGCTCTGGATGCAGGTCAAGATCCCCAGCAGCTGATTAATGAAGGTTTAATCAAGGCTATGGATGAAGTAGGCACCCGCATGAAAAATGGAGACATGTTTGTGCCGGAAGTGCTTGTTTCAGCAGATGCTATGAAAGGCGGTTTGGAAATATTAAATGAAGTTTTGGGGGAGCAGCGCCAATCTAAAGGGAAAATTCTGTTGGGGACCGTAGCCGGAGACCTTCATGATATAGGTAAAAACCTGGTGGGCATGATGTTGGAAAGTGTTGGTTTTGAAGTGGTGGATTTGGGGATAGACGTCCCCACTGAGGATTTTGTAGAGGCGGTCAAAGAGCATCAGCCGCATATCCTGGGACTGTCAGCTTTGCTCACCACTACCATGCAAGCTATGAAAGATGCGGTGGAAGCCTTAAAGAGTAATGGCCATGACGTAAAAGTAGTAGTAGGCGGTGCCCCCATTAATCAGTCTTTTGCTGATCAAATTGGAGCGGATGGGTATGCACCAGATGCGGCTCGTGCTGTAGATCTCTGCAATGAGTTGCTTCATAACTAATTAGATTAAAAGAACAAACGAAATACAAAAAAATAGGCTGCCTTATCCTAGAACTGTTTATGTAGTGGTCAATATATTTAATTGGCCACTGCATATTTATTAACCCCTTTTTTAGTAAATCCCTTAAAATTTCAATCTTCAAATCCCTTTCTACCGGGATCCGCTTAAACTTCTCACTTTCTTATCCCAATTTTTTTGCCTCTTTATTTCTATACTAGTGCAGCATTACCATTTTTTGTGCTTCCCTAACTACAGCTTTTTCTCTACCGGAGGAGCTAGACAGCGAATTATGCAGTTTGTTCCCAACCTCATTGTTTTCTTCGATGATAATCTTCTGGAGTGTCTAAATCTTGTAAAATGGAAGGCGTACCTACTTCTATTAGCTTACATTCCCGGGAAGACAAGTTGTGGAGAAGTTCCCTTCCTCCCTGGTCTCCATGAATTTCCATTAAATTTTTCCACAAACGACGGTCAAAAAGCACAGGATTTCCTCTATTCCCCTGGTAAGTAGGAGTTACCACCAAAGAGAAACTCTCCTGATAACTTTCCACTACTTTTCTGTAAACAACGGGAGGAATATCAGGTTGATCCCCTAAAATAAACAGGGCACCTTGAGTTAAAGGATGTAAGGCTGTTAATCCACATTGCAAGGTAGTAGAGAGGCCTTCTTCGTGTCGTAAGTTTTCTACTATAGTAACTTGTGGGCTAGAAAACAACTTACGGACTACAGCCGAATCTTCCGGCTTCACTACCACCACCACATCTTCCAGGCATCCAGAAGCTAACGCTCTTTCCACGGTATGTTCCAACACAGTTTTCCCTTCCAGTTCTAAAAAAAGTTTGTTGGTCCCCATCCGTTTGCTTGATCCCGCTGCCATGACTACGCCTGCCGTCCGGGGAGAAGAAGAGCCTGAATTGGGCATTACCACCTGTGCCCTTGGCTCTCGATAAAAAGAAGTAAAAAGTATCCTGTTCACTTTTTTTCCCTTACTTAATTCTCCTGCCACTAGCTGCCACGGGAAATGTGAAGGAAGCCCTTCCGTTTGGTTCGCTATGGGAACTACTCTTGCGTCAGAAGCCTGTCCCAATCCCCTTTTTATCATAAATTTATAGCCAGCAAGGTAAGTATCAACGTCAAGGGTGGACCCCAAAGCAAAACCTGTTTGTAAGGCAAACAATTTCGCACGATGCACTGTTTTTTCATCTAGAAGGCTACCCAACCCTTGCCAACCTAAAACAGGTAGCAGTAGAGTAGTTGGGGGAGGTATTACCGGTTCATAATAAGCATAGCCCTTGAGGTATAAAGAACGAGCACCGTCGGCCTCTACTAAAA
>CAZXDQ010000396.1:0-2138 GCA_964639405.1 uncultured Syntrophomonadaceae bacterium
TCCTCCCGGGCGTGCCAGGAGTGGCAGGGTTTTCAGAGGCTCTGCCACTTCTTAATTTTTCAATCGCAAGTTTATGCGCCAGTTTATTCTGATTTTTGAGGTTCCAACGAACACTTTTGAGTTACCGAAAATTGTTCTTCGGATTTCACTTTTGCCCAGTACCCACGTGGGGGTTTTTCAATTCCTCTGCTCTTGCATCTTTTCTCCACTGTTTTATCGGAGACGCCGTATTTTTCGGCTATCTGAGTAGTTGGCATTTCCCAAATAATCTTCTTCAGTTCATCATCGTCGGGCGGCCAACCGCTGGACTTAACCTCAGCTTCCTCCTGTTTATTAGCCTGTATCCTGTTCAGTGATTCTGTTACCTGTCGGGAAGTAATGGCGGTAAGTTTCTTTTGAGAGTCTCTGGTTGCATGGGAATAAGTATCTATCAACTGAGCGGGGGTGGAGTGCCCCAGATTTTCGGAGACGACTTTAAAATCCATCCCTTTCTCTATGGCCTTTGTGGAGTAGTAGTGGCGGAGGTCATGTAGACGGTATTTATTTGGATCCAGGCCGGCCCGCTTAAGAATTCGTTTGAAGCGCTGGCGAAAATTATCCGGACGTATGGGCCTTCCGTTTTTATAACGAAACACCAGATCCCAGTGAGTATAGGGACCTTGCTGACCCCGTAGTTCTTGCAGCTTTTCTATTTCCCAGTCGCCCAGGCCGATATAGCGATCATCTTTCCCTTTGGTATAAGGATTCAGGCGTAACTCTTCGCCTTTTCTATACTGTAGCTGTTTACATATATAAGCATAACCCTCTTCTAAGTTTACATTTTCCCATTCTAATCCCAAGAGTTCTCCTGCACGCAGCCCTGTGGCAAGGGCGAAGATAAAGATGTAACCATACTCATCTTTAAGGCAAGTATCTATAAAACAATCAAATTCCTCCTCATCAAAAACTTCTATATTTGGCTTACTTTTAGGGGGGAGCTGAACTTTTTGAGCGGGGTTTTTAATTAGTATCTCGTCTTGATCTACTGCCTGTTGCAGAGCAGCCCGTATAGTAATGTAGATTCCACGCACTGTACTAAAAGAGTAGCCATTCTTGTGTTTTTCATTTATCAACTCTTGAATATCAGCGGGCCTGATGTCCGTAATTTTCTTTTTGCTTAACCTGGAGTTTATTTGTTCTGCTAACCAGCGGTGGTAATCCTGCGTATTATACGTATGGTAAGGTTCTTTATTATCTAACCATGATTCAATCTGCTGCTCTAACGTCCTATTTTCGGGGCTAAGTTTTTTATCCCGTATTTCTATCATTTCTTTCTTCTTCTTCATGGCTTCTTTATGGGTTTTAGCCCTTTTTTGCCTATACCTCCCATCAATGAATACCTGGGCAATATAGCGCTGCTTCCCCTCACTCCAGAAAACTGACCCATCAGATTTCGGAGAGCGTTTTCGTGTCATTCAAATACCTCCTTCAGTTTATGCTGGCATATCGGTATTATTCTTTAGAATTTTTTTGTGGGAGCCGGCTTGAACCCTGTCATCTTTAGGGGAAACTACATCTTTTTTGGGGGTTATGCCGGTCTGCTGTTCTAGCCATTCCAGAAAGTGTTCCTTTGGAATAAGTATTTTGTTTCCATATTGAATACGTGGGACGTCATTGGCTTTAATCCATTGATACAGGCCGTCTTTGTTTACTTGTAAAAGTTCTGCTAAGTCCCCTACCGTCATCATAAAGGGCAAATCATCCCTGCTTCGGAATGTCGTCACTTCTTTTCTCCTCCTCTTCTACAATTTGGAATACCTGATCGATTTCGTCGGTCCTAAATCTGGTCACCCCGCCGGCGCGATACTTGTTTATCCACTGTTTTTCCACCCATCTTCGTATAGTTGTTTCGCCCACTCCCGCATACTCAGCTGCTTCTTTTAACGATAGCCATTTTTTCTCCATGTTTCCACCTCCTGCTTTTTTTGCTACCTAAAGCATACCATGTATAGCCATGGAGTGCAAGCTTTAAAGGATGAAAAACCCTGACAACTACTGTCATGACTACTATTCTTTTGGGATGAGAAGGATATTTTGTTAATGTAGAGAATAGTTAGTATAATATTCCAGATATGGAGGCTAGTTAATGACCACAAATA
>CAZXDQ010000397.1:0-2135 GCA_964639405.1 uncultured Syntrophomonadaceae bacterium
AGTCACTCCGCCATTAGCGACCTGACCATCTTCGCTTTTTAATGGACTGAGTGGTAGCTTGCAGCTTTATTTAGAGGTGTTTTTGGAAAAAAATGTACAAATACTTCCCTACTTCCTCTTCGTGCCCCCACCAGAAATGGTCAGCGCCTTTTACCATCTCAACGGCGCCCTCTTCCTGGGGGCCGCATATATCTTCTTCTTCCGCCAGGATAGCCTCACAGGGAATGATCTCGTCTTCGGAACCACAAAGAATCAGGCGGGGAGTGGAATCATCACCAAAGGTGGGCAGCCCCGCTGGAGAAACTGCCGCTACAGCCTTTACCTGTTCACTGTAGAGGGCAGCAGAGAGGGCCACCGCTCCACCAAAAGAATACCCCATAAGCCCTAAGCGGGAGGAATCCACTTCTTTTCGGGATGCCAGATAATCCAATGCTGCCAGGGCATCACTGGATTCTCCCCTGCCTTCATCAAAAGAGCCTTCACTGCCTTCTACCCCCCTGAAGTTAAAGCGCAGCGCTGTAATCCCCTGTTGGGCCAGAGCCAAGCTCACTGCCTGGGTAACATTGTTATCCATCCTCCCGCCGTACAGGGGGTGGGGATGACAAAGGACCACCCCAGGGCCTGGGCTTTCGGGGGAAGCTCCGGAGCCAGGCTCCAATACTCCTTCCAGCTTTATGTCTCCGCAGAAAAACTCTACCCTTTCCTCCCGCATGCAAATCTCTCCTTGTTGAATTGATTTTGGTTGAACATTTTAGTCGAGTTTTACCAGTCTCAGGCTAGTCTTGGTTATGATTCTTAGGCTGCTCTTGGACAAGTCAATGCGCCCATCAGTAATTCTTGATCAGCAGTTCCTCCACTGCCCCTCGATGAGCGGCTTTAGAGTTAATAGCCCGGCGAGCTGAAACCACCTGGCAATCGTAACGACGGTACAGATTAGCAATATCCTCAGTAGAGGAGTTGGACAACAGGAACTTCACCCCTTTGCTGTCCAGTCTATCGCACTCTTCCTTCAGCCTTTCTTGCTCTTTCCAGTTGAAGCCATCCCGGTGGTAGCCTGTGAAGTTCGCAGAAGAGGAAAGGGGTTGGTACGGGGGATCCAGATAAGCGAAGTCTCCCGGTTCCGCCTCCTCCAAACAATCCGCAAAATCCCCACAGCGCAGCTCCACCCGCGCCAGCTGGAAATATCGGTGCACTGCCCGGAGGAGGGCTTCATTCACCAGTTCTGGATTGCGATAAGAGCCAAAGGGAGTGTTAAATTGACCCGATTTGTTGACCCTAAACAAGCCGTTATAGCAAGTTTTATTGAGGTATATTATCCGGGAAGCTTTCTCCACCGGGTTCAATTGGCGATAAAAATCGCCATCCCGATCCCAGCTGCGGATGCGGTAATAATACTCCCGCTGGTTTACGTGCCCTTTCAGGTGTTCCAACAGCTCTTCCAGGTTATCCCTTACCACCCGGTAAACGTTCATCAGTTCTTCACTGCTGTCATTCACCACCGCCTCCGTGGGCTGAAGATAAAACAGCAGAGCTCCTGCCCCTAAAAAAGGTTCAAAGTAGGTGCCAAATTCATCAGGCAACACTGAGGAGATTTGGGGCAACAGCTGGCTTTTGCCCCCCGCCCATTTGAGAAAGGGACGGGGAGTTTCCCGATTTACTTCTTCCCATCCTTTTTTTAGCTTTTTTTCCTTTTTTAGCTTTTTTTCCTTTTTTAGCTTTTTTCCCTCTTTTAGCTTTTTTTCTTCTTTTAGCTTTTTTTCCCCGGATGGCCCTTTTCCTAAAGAAATTTTTTCCATAATCATCTACCCTGCCCTATGCCTGCTTTTTTTTCCCGCCAGCAAAACTAAATTGCAAACCGCGGACACGAATAACCTCTCATCAGCTTTTATTTGACACTAGCGCCACTTTTTCCTGCTCCAATACTTTTATCAAGGTTTATTTGACTCCTCATCTTCCTTCTAAGAGCTGACCTGGGAGCTAACTTCCCTTAAATTAAGCAAAAACAGCTGTTACTACTCAGACCGTTAAAAAGCGACGATGGTCAGGTTGCTAATGGCGGAGTTGACCCGGAACTATAGCCTACGCGACCTGATAGAGAATTGATAGACTGAGTAGTTACAAACAGCTTAAAAGTC
>CAZXDQ010000398.1:0-2127 GCA_964639405.1 uncultured Syntrophomonadaceae bacterium
AGAAGGATCTTTCCCATTTGATGATGCTGGAGGCGGAAATAGAAGAGGGAGCTTCCGATGAGGCGCCGGTGGACCGGGAAAAGTTAAGGGAAAAAAGAATACTCAATACCGCGGTGAAGCTTCTCCTGCCGGGGCAGAAGCTTACCCCCCGGGAGATGGAAATAACTGCCCTCCTCCTGGAAGGGTTGAGCAATCGGGACATAGCGCAGCAGCTGTTCATAAGCGAGAACACTTTGAAAACCCACCTCAAAAACATCTACACCAAGTACGGGGTTGCTAAAAAAAGGGAACTGCTCTCCTTAGTTCTAACCCAGGAAAAGGAAACTCACTTCTCCACCGAATAATAAGCTTGCCCTAAAACCAAAAATTTACTTCGGCTGGGATGGCTGAATTAATGGGCTTTTGTGTTTTTATCATCCTTAAGGGTGATAGTATTGGGAAGACAATAATGATAATTTGTTTAATAACAAGTTAGTTTAATAACAAAAAAAAGGGCCTTATTCTCATTCGGCACAACCTTGCATTAGCAAAAAAGAGAGGGGTGGCCTGCATGGAAGCCAATGAGGGACGGGGAGATTTGGTTAACGGAACGCACCGGTTTCCTTCCCAGGAAATAGAAACGGCGAGGGAAGGCGATCCGGGAGGAGCCAAGGTAGAAGAGAGACTAGAACAACTGGAGGCAGTGTTGGAGGCCCTCAGCGAGGGTGTATTGGTGGTGGACAGCCAGGGCTTAATCATCTCTGCCAACCGGGCTTTTTTGGAGATGTGGATGATCCCGGGAGAGATCTTGCTCCAGGGGGAAGAGCGGCTTTTCCAGGACTTTATGCGCAAGCATATTAAAGACCCCCAAGCCTTCCTGAAACTACTTTCCCTGCCCGCGGGCAGTATGGAGAATACCCTGGACACAGTATATTTTAAAGACGGCAAGATCCTGGAGCGCAGCTCTCGTCCCCTGCTGCAGGGTGGAGAGTGGAAGGGGAGGGTGTGGAGCTTCCGGGATATTACCGAGCAGGTTCGTTATGCAGAGCATTTTAAATATTTCAGCCTTCACGACCGCCTGACCGGCCTCTACAACCGCACTTTTTTTGAAGAAGAGCTAAAGCGCCTGGAGGAGAGCCGGGAGTACCCCATCACAGTTATTTCCGCCGACGTGGATGGCCTTAAAATGGTGAACGACACCCTGGGGCACAACCGGGGGGACGAACTGCTCAAAACAGCTTCCCGCTTGTTGAAAAAAGCCCTCCGCCGTTCGGATATTTTTGCCCGGATCGGAGGAGACGAGTTTGTAGTCCTGCTTCCCGGCACTACCATCGAGACCGGAAACAAGATCCTTAATCGGATAAAAGCCCGGATAGAGGCTCACAACCGCTCTCGGGACCAAATGCCGGTGAGCATCTCCCTGGGGATCACTACAGAGGAAGAACCGGGTAATTCCCTGGAGGAGGCTATCAAAGAGGCGGACCATTTGATGTATCGGGAAAAACTCCGCAAGCGCCAGGAGACTAAAAACACTTTTCTGGAGAGCCTCTTGACTCTCCTGCAGAAAAAGGACTTTTTGGAGCAGGGTCACGGGTGGAGAATATACGAGTGGTGCCGCAAAATGGGGACCAAACTCTCCCTCACTCCAACCCAGCTGGAGAACTTGTTTCAGCTTTCCTACGTCCACGATCTGGGCAAAGTGGCTATTTCCGACGACATCCTTTGCAAAAAGGATCCTTTGACCCAGGAGGAGTGGGAGGTCATTCTCCAGCACCCGGAAAGGGGCTACCGGATGGCCCTGCAGTACCGGGATTTATCCCCGGTGGCGGATTTGATCCTCAAGCACCACGAGAACTGGAACGGCACCGGCTATCCAGTGGCGCTGCAAGCGGAGGAGATCCCGCTGGAATGCCGCATTCTTTCCATTGTGGATTCTTTTGAGGTAATGACCAGCCCCCGCCCCTACCGGCGGGCTATGACCCCTAAGCAGGCAGCCAAAGAGCTGAAGCGGGGGGCGGGCGACAAGTACTCTCCCGCCCTGCTGGAGGTGTTTATGAGCCTGCTGAAAGAAGAGGGGCTGATCTAATGAGCATGATAATAATTGATAATAATCAACCCTAATGTTTATCCCTGTTCCAATAATGGTTT
>CAZXDQ010000399.1:0-2127 GCA_964639405.1 uncultured Syntrophomonadaceae bacterium
AGAGGTCAAGGAATTGCTTAAAGAAGATAACTGGTGGGTAAGGTACTATGCCGCCCAATCTCTATACCTCATAGGCGAGGCACCTTATCTGCAACGGTTGAGTTCATTGGAGGATAATAGGGCGGAGATGAGCCAGTACATTCTTTACCAATACCGGGCTAGTTGAAGCCAGAACTTATTTGAATCAATGGTAATAGCTCGTCCGTTTATCAGATTGTAATTGGTAATAAGGTAAATATTCATAAAGTTTTATAACGAGGAGTTTAAAAGGGTATGTTCTACCAACTGCTATTAACTGTGGACTTAATTGCTATATTTTATTTTTTTGTGGTGAACAGCGTCTATATTTTTTTAAACATAAAAGCTTTTACTACCATCAGGAGGCAATGGTTTTTAAGCCTGATTACAGATTACGAGAGAACTTTTCATAGCGAATTTTATAAACCTTTAAGCATAATTGCCCCCGCTTACAATGAAGAAGAAACCATAGTGGAAAATGTGAAGTCCATTCTATCACTGAATTACCCTGAATTTGAGGTTATCGTAGTGAACGATGGTTCTAAAGACGAAACCATGGAAAGGCTAAAACAGAACTTTAATTTGACTCCATCGAGCCGGTCATTTCAGGGAAACCTTACCACCGAGCCGGTTCAAAGTGTTTTCGATTCTCTGGAGTATTCCCACTTGGTGGTGGTTGATAAATTTAACGGAGGAAAAGCAGATGCGCTTAACGCGGGAATAAACACGTCCCACTAGCCCCTGATCTGTAATATTGACGCCGACTCCTTAATAGAAGGTCAAGCTCTCCTACGGATAGTGGAACCCTTCACCCAGGACTGGCGGGTGATCGCTTCTGGGGGGACTGTAAGGATCGCCAATAACTGCGAAATAAGGGGTGGATTTGTTGAAAAGATAAGGCTGTCTCCTAAATACTTGGTGAGAATGCAAGTGGTGGAATATTTGCGGGCATTTTTGTTTGGCAGGGTTGGCTGGGCCGCCCTGAACAGTTTATTGATTATTTCTGGCGCTTTTGGTGTGTTCAGAAAAAAACATGTAATCGAAGCCGGGGGCTACAGCAGGGAAACCGTGGGAGAAGATATGGAACTTGTACTGCGATTGAACCGGAAGATGAAAAGACAGGGGAGGGACTACAGGGTGACGTTTTTGCCTGATCCCGTATGCTGGACCCAGGTGCCAGAAGACAGCTTAAGCCTAAGCAAGCAGAGGAGAAGGTGGCAAAGAGGTCTGGGGGAGAGTCTTGTCTTAAATAGGGAACTTTTTTTCAATCCCAGGTATGGGCTGCTTGGCACCGTGGCCTATCCCTTTTTCTTTTTTGTAGAATTTCTAGGACCTGCTTTTGAGCTTCTTGGTTACGCAATATTCATTTTTACTATCTACAGCGCGCTTGTTTTAGGGTTTCCCGGCTTTGAAATAGTCTTGCTCTTTTTTATAACTGCCTTTTTTCTTGGAGTTCTCTTGTCAACCTTGGCAATCTTTTTTGAAGAGATGACTTTCAGTAAGTATCCCCTGTTGAAGGATAAACTGGTTCTGTTTTTGTTCGGTGTACTAGAAAACTTCGGTTATCGCCAGATGCATACTTTTTGGAGGGTCCGGGGTTTAATTGATTTCTTTAAAAAGAGCAAAGAATGGGGGGAGATGAAAAGAACCCGTTTTTCGGAGGGTGATAAAAAACAAAAGGTAGTAGGAGAGCACAGTTTGGAAGGAAGGGAGCAAAACCAGTGACCGTTAGATAGATTCTTTTTTGTGCTTATTACAGCAGCTGTGAAAAAAGAGTTCAAATTAGAGGTGATATGAGTGTCTGTATTGGTAGTCGATGATGAACAGGATATAAGATTTATGCTGGAGAAATTCTTGACTAAAGCGGGATATTCCGAGCTTTATTTGGCAGCTTCAGTCGATGAGGCCTTCAAAAAACTTGAAGAGATAGACTCCACACAGTTGGAAGTAATATTATTGGATATCATGATGCCAGGTAAAGACGGGATTGAAGCACTCAGGGAGATTAAGGATAAGCAGGAACTCTCTGCTATTCCAGTTATAATGGTGACCGCGTTATCGGATGCTGAAACCCTGGAGAAAGCCTTTGAAGAAGGCGCGGTGGACTAT
>CAZXDQ010000400.1:0-2125 GCA_964639405.1 uncultured Syntrophomonadaceae bacterium
TGCCGGAATGCTGGAAGTAGTAAGGGCTTATTACTATATCTACGCCCACGACTTTTCCCAGGCCCTGGAAAGCGCGGAAAAGGCCCTGGAGCTACTGCCCTCCGAAAATAATTACTGGCGCTCCAAGGTAAACATAATTTGCGGGGATGCCCGGCTTTTTTCCGGCAATCCCCAGGGTGCCTATCCTTTTTACCAGGAAGCCCACCGGAACAATCAGGCCTACGGTAACCTGTACTTAACCCTCAGCTCTGGTTTTAAGGTTGCCACCACCCTTTACTTTCTGGGCAGGCTGGAGAAAGCCGAAGAGCTCACACAAAACTTATTGGGGGCCGCCCGGGAGAAGGGCTTCTCCCAACTGCCCAGAATAGGCCTTCTCTGGACCCTGCAGGGAGAGTTATTAAGAGAAAAAGGGGAACTAGAAGAAGCAGAACGTTGCGTAAAACAGGGCCTTAAGTTGAGCCAGACGGAGAAACCATCCCATGGGTGGAACTTGCTTTTTAAGATAGCCCTGGATTTCTCGGCAGGCAAGCTCCAGGAAGCTTTACAAACAATTGAACAAATAGAGGAGCTCCACCTACAAGTGGGGTTGCCCCAATTCATCACTCAACCCGCTTCTTTTTGGAAAGCACAGGTGCTATTAGAACTGGGGGAGACAATTCTTGCAAAAGAAACGCTCTTCAAGGCGGGAATTTCGGGAAACCAAGAAGTCAGGAGTGGCCAGGAACAAGGTTACTTGATTCTCACACGCCTTCTGGAGCTGGAAAACGGGGCAAATCTAGAAGAGAGCCGTAAAATTTTAGAGCAAGTAAAAAACCTCTCGCGAAAAGGAGAATATCAAAGCGCTTATTTGAAAACGCTGCTGCTAAATGCCGGTCTGGAAGAAAGAACAGGCACACCTAAGGCTGCAGAAGATTATCTTATAAAAGCCTTGTCAACAGGCAAATCCATGGGTTATTTTCAGATAATAGTGGATGAAAGCTACAAACTAACATCCGTTTATACAAGACTTCTAAACAAAACAAACTCCTCCAAGGCAAAAAAAGCACTCTTAATGGGTAACAAAGAATTGATGGAATTCACCCGGAAAATTTACCAAAATATTACTTCGCATCCAGATACCCCGGCAAAAGGATCTGGAAAGCCTGAAATAGAAGAACTTAGCACCCGAGAGTTGGAAGTTTTACATCTGCTAAGCCAGGGACTATCCAACCGGGATATTTCCCAGAAGCTATTTCTTTCCGTAGGAACTGTCAAGTGGCATACCAGTAATATTTACGGTAAAATGGGCGTTAGGAGCAGAAGCGAAGCAGTCGCTTTAGCCCGAAACTTAAAACTACTGAAGTAAAAAAACTCAATAAGCACTGTATCAGTATCGGCAAAATACCTCCTCATTCTATGTCGTGAGATAACCGTGCAAGGAACTGCTACATTAGATTCTGATCAACCTGGCTCCAACCTGCAGCCCTTGTTCGATATAATTATCCGGGAGATACCAGCTCCCCAAGGGGATCCCAACCAAGCGTTACAATTACAGGTAAACATCCTGGATTATAATGATTACCTGGGGCGCATAGGTATGGGCAGGATCCATCACGGTTGTGTGGATGATGGACAGAAGGTTGCCCTGTGCAAAAGGGACGGAAACGTGGATATATATAAAATAAACAAACTCTGGACATACCATGGGCTGGAACATCGAGAGTGGAATACATCGAAGATGACGAATTGATAGAAGTAACGCCGGAATCCATTCGCATGAGTAAAAAGGTTCTGGACCGTAACCGTCGTGAAAAGCTTACCCGTAAAAAATAAGTGTAAAAGTGGGCTCCGAGCGACAAGGGGACGGTTCTTTCGCCTGCTCAATTATTTTTTGAAATAAATTGGACATTATCACTTTTGTCCTTGCAGGCAGAAGAACCGTCCCTTTGCCTGGAGATAATTTATACAAGAGACCGTTCAAGAAACCATTAAATTATACCTAACTATTTTTTAACGCAGTAGTATTATTTTCTAGCCACTCAGCTAAAGATTCTTTAGAAAGTTTACCTGATGCCAATTCCATAATTATACTATAGGTATCTTTCTCATCAGCTATAATCTCAAAGCCATTTCTTTGCAAAAATAT
>CAZXDQ010000401.1:0-2121 GCA_964639405.1 uncultured Syntrophomonadaceae bacterium
CATCCTTTAGTTCTTCATTTTCCATAACTATTATCTTTCGGTTTTGTGCTAGTAGAGCTGCTTCTATGTATTCA
Source organism: uncultured Syntrophomonadaceae bacterium (assembly GCA_964639405.1). Taxonomy (GTDB): domain Bacteria; phylum Bacillota; class Dethiobacteria; order DTU022; family PWGO01; genus CAZXDQ01. The sequence goes on from CAZXDQ010000401.1 coordinate 75, forward strand.
AAACCAAATCTGGCTAACCTGTCACGGTGCTCTACAAAGATGGTTTCAATATGGGGGTCTGAAAGTAGGCGCATCAATTTTTTCCGGTGCCCGTTTAAACCGGAGCCAACCTCTTCAACGGTTTGATTTACGGCATACCCTTGACTGTTGGCAAACTCAACCAGCCTTTTTACCTGCCTATCTAAATCCTTCTTTTGGTCAGAACTCGACACTCTGGCATAAATGACATTCTTCCCTCCAGTTTCTTTTTGTTCATCGGTTCTAACCAGTATGGTACCACTAGGAGTTTTTTCTGCAGGTACGGGTAATTTGCCGTCTTTATACCATCTCCATGCGGTTTTATAGCTTATTCCCTGTTGTTTTGCCCATCTACTAAGTTTCATATGAGTATTTTACCATATATGACCTTGTTTGTTCATATGTTAATTAACAGTTTACACCCCGCAAAATTCCGACAAAAGTACTCAGGTATTTTGTCAAAAAAAACATTTGCCCTTTTTACGCTTTAAATAAAATAGCATTCCGAATCCTTTCTGTCAATAAGGAAAAACCCGAAGAAACAGCAGCCCCTTCCCTTCCACTAGGAGGAATCTTAACTAGAGAATTCGTAACCTAGCCGGGATTTGACCTCCCGCATTTTGGCTAATATTTCTTCTTTGCTGTTCCCGGGAACGTCTAAAATGCAGTAACGATAACTTTTGGGATTCTGTTTGTAATGAGAAAGGCGGGTATTGGGTTGAACCAGATTTTTTACCGTCACTTCCGGAAAGTCCTTTTCCAGGCCCGCTAAGTCGGTACCGGTAGGAATCCTCAACACTTCTCGATCCTCTTCTTCCCTTAATTCAAAATTAAAACAAAGGGGGTAGAGGGGTTTTTTATGCCGGACAGGCTTCCATGAGGGCGCATCCCCCGCAGCCAACTGGCACATCCATAAGAGCAAATTGCAGCCGGTAACTGCTTCTATAGTTCTGATAAACTGAAAGGCAGCCCGGCAATTTACTTCAATTATTTTTATCTCTCTTTGCCCGGGATCCAGCCTTACCTCCACATTGAAACAAGTATTGTCCAGTTCCAGCGCTTCTACCAACTTTTTGACCAGTTCCATCAACCTGGCTTCTTCTTCTGGAGGCAATTGAAAGGGGTACTCATGATGACTGAAGCTCAATCCGTCGGAAAGAAATTCCGCCTTTACCATCCCCAGCCACTGGACTTGTCCCTTCCACACATAACCGTTGATGGTAAGCTGCATTCCCGGGATAATAGCTTCGCACAGGAACTTATTGCAGGTCTCCAAATTCAACTGGTGATCCAGGTGAGAGCCAATTTTCAGGGATTCCAGATAATAATGATTGTATTGAGACAATTCAGCCGTGTTTTCTGAAATAATCCGCCGCAATGAATCGTAGGAAAAGCACATCCAGCTCTGATAAGACACGTTCCCCCTCACCGGTTTAACGAAAAAAGGTGGGGGAAGGGGAAAATCCCACAAAAAATCAGAATCCAAACCGAAATAGGGGACACATTCCGGAGCCACTTCTTGCTGTTTTTTTCGGGAAATATACTTGTTCTGGCAGTTTATGAGGCCTTCCACCGAAGCAGAGGTTTTTCCGGTTTTAGCGCTTATAACTATAGCAAAAACGGCAGTCAAGTCCCGGGTGCCCACCACCCCGTGATAGCGGGTGGGATCCTGGTTGATCAGGTCTATCATCTCCGATAAATATTTGGAAATCCCCAGAGAAAAAACCGTTTCCGCCGTCTCCACTTCTACTAAATAAGGCTCCAGCTCTTTGGCATTTTCTTCTACTATAGGAGCTTCACTCTCGCTGCAGAGACAGAGGATCCTTTTGCTTTCAACTTCGCCTTCCTCCCAATCCCCCGTATTTTTCACTTCCCCTCCCTGCCGTTTCAACTCACCGCTTTCCTCTGGCCACAACCTTCCCATCTATACAGTCTCCCAGTTGGTTGAGGATTCTTCAGTGCCCATTTCATCTACAGATTCCACTAAAGGTTCGCCCCCGGTAGAGGCTTCGGGGGACAACAGGTTCTT
>CAZXDQ010000402.1:0-2119 GCA_964639405.1 uncultured Syntrophomonadaceae bacterium
AAAATGTTTATAGAGGTTTTTTATAGTCAAATAAAACAACAAGGAAGAAAGTTTTCTCTGAAAGAAAGAAAGTTGCTTCTAAGTTAAGTAATTTTTGTAAAAGGAGGAAAAAGAAATGCAAAGCTACAGATGTGAGTTGTGTGATTACACTTATGAGCCGGAAGAGGGAGATCCTGAACAGGGGATTAATCCTGGCACTTCTTTTGAGGATTTGCCTGATAATTGGGTTTGTCCGGTATGTGGAGCAGAAAAAGATGAATTTATACCGGTACCTTAACCCGTACCTGGATATGTAGTAAGTAATTAAAGCGTATCATGCAGTGGAGGCAAGTATGATGGAGGAAAGTGCAATTTCCCAAGGGAGCTTTCGCGACTCCCTTTTTATATACAGAATGCTACAAGTTGCTATTCTCTTCCAGAAAGGGCTGTGGAATAAGCTTCGCCGAGCTTTATAGTTATCGGGGGGAGAGGGTTCTCTTAAAGGAGCAAGTGTTCTGGAAAAGGCCGGTTTTTCTACTATTGGTGTTCCGGCCTGAAGTTCCTTTTAGGAAAATCGCACCAGGAAACTTTCAAGGGGAAGAAGCAATTTCCCGGGAAGAGTATGAGCTGGCAGGCATACTTTCCAAATGGCTGTTTATTGAATTTTGTTCTTTTTTATTCCGAGCACAGCTTGTAATAGAGGTTTCTGGTTTCAGGGCTGGGTTCCAGACCCATTTCCTGGTCCAGGATCTGACACAGGGTCTGGTACTGCTGTATTAATGCCATACGATCCCCTTGACGGGAGTAAACTTTCATCAAGAGAACGTGCATTTCCTCAAGCAGGGGATTGAGGTGCAGGATCGCTCTAAGACAGGTGGCCGCCCAGCCGAGTTCACCGTTTTTCATATAGTAATATGACAACTTTTCCAGAAGAGAAAGGTAAATTTGGTTTAGCCGTTCGCGTTCTTCGGTTATCCACTGGTAGTCGAGATTTTCCAGATACTCGCCCTGATACATGGAAACAGCTTGCTCAAGATATGGAACCTCTTCGGGTGATACCTCGGAATCAGAGCTAGTATAGTTTGTCAGTTTTAGAAAAATATCGAGGTCACTGGATATTATATTTTGTTCCAGTTGATACTGTTTACTTTTGTGGTTTACCGGCTGACTTCCGGGTAGGTTTTTAATAGCTTTACGGAGTTGATATAAGTTGGTATGAAGTAGAGTAGAGGCCCTTTCCGGGATGGAATTCGGCCAGATATCTTCCAAGATTTTGTCTTTATAGACCGGTTTTTCCCGGTAGTGGAAGAGGTAGGCGAAGAGATCGCGGGCTTTAGTGGTCCGCCAGCTCACTTCTTCTCCATTGATAAACACTCGAAAAGGCCCCAGGCACTGTACTTTTAAGGAAGCTTCTTGGTTAAGAAGAAAGTCGGGATCGGTATGGTCGTCATGGTCCTTTTTGGTTGAGCCTGCCGAGGAAGTATTTTGCAGTTTGGATAGTATGGTCATTGCCTGGTCACGGACTTCTTCGCAGGGATCGGAAAGGATACCTTCCAAAGTTTGAACAATATTTTGTCCTTCCAAATAACTGATGGCGGAGAGAGTTCTCTTCCTTACCTCGGGGTCTTCATGGCGTGAAAGTTCCAGCAGCAGTTCTTCAGACGCTTCGCTCCATTGTTTGATGGTTGCGCAAATAAAATCCATCTCTATCCCTTTTAGTAACCCAATTTTTACTACGGGCAGCATCATCTCCCGGTGAGAAAGGAAAAACTGGAAATAGTTTTCGGCTCCGGCCAGTTTAAGACATTTTTCGGCCATCCGTTCAGCTTCCGGGTGGTTTTGTTGTCGGTAGATGGAAGCCAAAAAGGCTTCGGCGTAAAAAAGGAAGTAGTTGGCTCCCGCATTATCCAGGACTTCTCTGGAATACTCCAGCATCTCTACAGCTTTTTGTAGATTATCTTGTTGAATATGAGCAGGAGCAGCCATTTCCAGGCATAATGCGTAAATGAACTCGGAAAGAGGATGGGAGATTTCCATGGCTTCATTACCGGTAGAAATGGCCTCTTCTATCCTCCCCTGTTCCACCAGGAATCGGTTATAGAAGGCCATAATCAAAGCCAGAAAGAATTTTTCTCCTTCT
>CAZXDQ010000403.1:0-2106 GCA_964639405.1 uncultured Syntrophomonadaceae bacterium
AGAGCTTTCTTATATGCAAATGGATCAAACTAGTTAATGTGATGAAACAAGGGGACGAAGATAAGGTTAAAGCCATGTCGCCTTCAAAAATTCCATTTGGAGCATTTTGGCTTGGGACTGTTACCAAATAATATAAAAGTAAGGAAATATATGTATACAAACTGGAAATATAATGGTGATGAAAAGCAAGCAGCTTTCAGCTGCTAAAGCTCCAGGCAAGCTTGAATCACAAACTTGCGGTTGCCGTGGTTGATTATTACCAGCACGTAAAGGGTTTCGAAAAATAGCGTAGGAACGGTAAAAAAGTCCATTCCTCACATGTGAGGGGCATGGTTTCTTAAAAAAGCCAACCAGGTTTGTCGTTGTCTCTCGGAAGGTGGCTGGTGATTAGTAGGTAGGTAAATATATAAAGGTAGTATTGGGAGCGGGTACTTCGACAATCCCCATTAGCTTAAGTATTTCCTGATCTTCCCCGGGGAAGGCGTCTATGCTTCTGCTTAAGCGTTGAAGTTGGTAAGTCCCGACCTTAATACATCCGCCTCTGCCCGATTCTTTTTTAGATATGTATTAGGAAGGTTTTAGATTAGTTGATTCTATGGTGAGAAGCTTTTCCCCCTGGAATGCCCCCTGAAACCGCAGTAATCTGTCGCCTTCAAAAATTCCATGTGAGGCGTTTGGGCTCATGTTTAAGCCAATTGCATAACAGGGGAGGCTTATACTGGAGCGAAGGAACTGGGTATTCTAGTTTAGTTCCTGGAAGGGACGGTGGCTATTAATAAAACCATAAAGAGAGAATTCCTTGTTTACGCGGAAATGCTGGGAATATTGACGGAAAAAGAGTTGGCTGCAGCGGAAGAAGAGTTTTGGAGGGGGAAGTATTAAAGTAGGTTGTACAGTGGGTGCCAACATGGAGAAGATACCATTTCAGGGAACCATAATTTCTATCCAGCCGCTCATAAGGCTGCTCCGATCTTTTGATGAGATGGGCCACCAATACCTTGGCTATGCCTTGTCTTTGCAGGGCTCCATAGGAGACATAGAAAAAGAACACTTCTCCATCGGTATCGGCAAAGCGGCCCAGGCTAAGCACCAGTTCAAGGCTGGGGACGCAATTTCCGGATAGTGCCTGCCGATGCCTGCAGACAAAAGAGTGTTGGAGCCGGTGGAATACTACTATCTTTATCGGTGGATAACAAAACTGCCTGTCATGGACTATTTTACAGTTATGTTTCCACTTTCATGAATTAGTAGCCAGCCATTTTTACTGCTTTTCTCAATTCATCGGCTAACTCCTCCGGATTAGGCGGAGCTATCGCCACGTTTTTAATGAAGATGAGGCAATAAGCAGAAAGCTTAGTAGAAAGTGATGGCAGTAAGAGGAATGAATATAAGAGAAGTAGGCATGGAATAACTGCGGGATTCAAGGGCTTAATCAACACTTTTGGCATTATAAATCCTCTCTATCCGTTATAGCTCCCCCAATATATTACTATTCAGTATAAGCCCGCAATACCCTCCATTGTTCTTGCGAAATTAAGCCCAGTCGCCATAAAGCAACGCCTCCCAAATCGTATGAAGTGGCTACTTCTAGCTTTTCAGGAGCGCTCCAGGCTGTTTCACTGTGCTTGGAAATCCCCAGCTCCAGTTTTTTCGCTGGCACTTTATCTTTTGCCATTTCTACCGCTTCTTTTACCCTATTTATCGGCTCAGGGCTAGAACCATAATCGTATGCCATAATAATAATTCGATCCGCCATTTGCCCTAAAGAAGCATAATCATATCCACGGTAGATACTGTTGGGAGGGTGCAAAGTCAGGGTAAGAGACTTATTCTTATCTTCCAATTGACTGCTTAATTGAGAAACCAGGTCATTGAATTGCTCTTGCAACTCTTCTAATTCTTCCCCTCTTTGCTCGCGCCCCAAACCTTCCAGGTTCAAGTTTACTCCGTCGTAATCACCGGCACCTTCGGCAACTTCTTTGACAAATGCTTCCACCGCCTCCTGATCTTGCAACAGCTTGTCCAATAAGTGAAACTCGTTCTCATTTCCATTCTCGTTACTCAACCGACGGTTTTCCTGGTGTACCACCATTTCTGTCCTCAAAT
>CAZXDQ010000404.1:0-2100 GCA_964639405.1 uncultured Syntrophomonadaceae bacterium
CCGTCTATAGCCACAATTCGTTCCGCTCCCTTGACAGTTTCAATCATGTGGGGAATATGGCCTCCCAGACCTGCCAAACAGAAGAGACGTCCTTTTCCTTCTTCAGTAAGCTTAACCGCAGCCGCATTGGATAATTGCCCCACATTTGAACCTCCCGAACAGGGAAATAATAATACTTTATCAGGCTCACAGCTGCAATCGTTCTTTAATCCTTGTTTTTGCAAGTCTTCCATAATATTATCCCTCCCAAACACTCTCATAAAAATTTTTAATACAGGTTTACTTCTTCTCCATAACCAAGGACGGAAGCCAGTTCGAGCATAACTTCCCTTTGCTCACGGTATTCATCGGTAAACAATGGCTTGCATTTCTTTAAATTTTCCTGCCCGATAAACAGGTGGGCAGCAAAAGCCAGGCAGGTCTGCCAGCCGCATTGCCTGCAGTTGGTCTTAGGCAGCCAGGAATACAGCTGCAGGGGGTGAGGTCTTTTCTTGAGCCGGTAATCAGGTTCAATTTCCTCAAGCTTCTCGTAAGTGCAATTTATGAGTTCCTGCAGCCAGTCGATCACTTGCCAGGCATCGGTGGTATTTAACGCCTTGATCATAGTCATTTCTTTTGGGTAAACAGTGATCAGGCGAAACTCTTTAAAAAGGGTTAGGTGCGCTGCTTCGTGATTATAAATAGCGTTTTTCACTACTGCATTTAAGTAAGGCATCACTTCCGATACATCATCTGAAAGCTCCGCTTTGAGCCTGATTTTGCTGGGATCTGCCAAACACGGGGACACATAAGTTATCTCTACTTCTTTTAACAGCATAATTATTACCTCTCTGAACTCATGATCTCATTGGCCAGACATGGCACCTTCTTTTTTATCTTCGGTGCCAGAACCTTGGTTACAAAATATACCGCTTCCTCGGGGTCTTTATCCACGCAGATGCTCCGGATCATGGCCTGCTCTTCCTTGCTTAAAGATACCAAAGCTTTTTCCTGCTTGCTCATATTCACCCTCCTTGTCCCCTCTATACCTAAAGAGAGGCAATTTCCTCTAAAGCATCTGACAGCTTGTCTATTTCCTCTAGGGTGTTAAAATAACCCAGTCCTACCCGGATTGTGCCTTGGTTTTCCGTTCCCAGGCATCGATGACCCTGGGGGGAACAGTGCAGGCCGGCTCGCACCATAATGCCGTAGTTTTCATCCAAAGCGTAGGCCACATCTTCCGGGGGATAGTCTTTTAAATTAAAGGCTATAACCCCTACACGCTGTTCAGAAACCTGCGGGCCGTATAGCTTTAATCCGGTAATCCCTTGCAACCGCTTTAAACAGTATTCAGTGAGACTCTGCTCGTGCTCCCAGATCCGGTCAATTCCCTGTTCCAATAAGTATCCGGCTGAAGCTTTTAAGCCGGCAATTCCGGCCAGGTTTGGCGTCCCCGCCTCATAGCGATCCGGAAGGTGGGGTGGCATATGCTCCAGGAAGGATTCGCCTCCAGTGCCTCCATCTTTTAAAGGCTGCAATTCCAGCTCGGGGCTAATATAGAGACCTCCCGTCCCGGTAGGCCCCAGCAATCCTTTATGGCCGGTAAACGCTAACAAAGAAATATTAAGTTTCTCCACGTCTATAGGGTATACCCCTGCCGTCTGGGCGGCATCTACCAGCAAGGGAATGCGGTATCGGCGACAAACCCGTCCGATTTGTTCCAGGGGCATGAGAGTGCCGGTAACATTAGAAGCATGGGTCAAAGCAATTAGCCGGGTTTCCGGGCGAATCGCCTGCTCCAGATCAGCTGGTTTTAAAGGCATGCCCTCAGGGGAAGAAACTACGCTAATGCTTATCCTTTTGCTTCGCTGTAGTTCTTTAAGGGGGCGCCACATGGCGTTATGTTCCATATGACTGGTAACTACGTGGTCCCCCGTGCGGAGAAAGCCTTTCAAAGCCAGGTTTAAAGATTCGGTAACGTTTAAGTTAAAAATTATACGGCTTATATCTGATACGTTAAATAACTGGCTCAGGTGCTTGCGGGCCTTAAACACCATATTATCAACTTCCAAAGCGCGGCGGTAGGCTCCCCGACCGGAACTCACCCCCATGTGCCGCATA
>CAZXDQ010000405.1:0-2096 GCA_964639405.1 uncultured Syntrophomonadaceae bacterium
TAGTAGCATGGATGGTGTGGCAAGCCGCTCTATTCTTCCCTATAACTGTTTTAAAGCCGCAATGGCTTCCCAGTTCACTCAAAGGAGAACCGCTGGTGTTGCCAGCAGTATAAATAGGAGCTCCCGAAATATCTTGGCAATAATTATAAGGTCGATTTAGTTTTTTCAACTGAAAGCGGTAGCTGAGCCAAATCAAAAAAAATAGGAGCAGTACAACTAAAAAGTACAGAACAATCCACCCTTTAAATTTTCAATTTCCCTTGGCTTTTCGATTATGGTTACTCTATATAAATAATACAAAACCAAGTAAAATGCAAGAGGTAAGCGTATTAGGTAAGTGTATTATATCTAGAAAGACCCACACAACCCGCATAACATTTACTAAGGAGTAAAAAAGGGAAGGCTACCAGCCTCCCCCTTATCTAAGTATTCGGTTCTGTATTACATTCTCTTTAGTGATTTACTTCTCTACTTTTTCCTTAAGTTTTTTACCAGGTCTAAAAGCGGGAACATGCTTGGCAGGAATCTTCATTTCTTTACCGGTCTGAGGATTACGGCCTTTGCGGGCCTGTCTCTTTCGGCTTTCAAAGGTGCCAAAGCCGGTAATGGAGACCTTATCCTTCTTGGCTAACTGCTCCTCCACCGTTTCTAAGAATGCGTTAACACACTTGTCCGCATCCTTCTGAGTTACTCCTGCCTTTTTGGCCACTTCTTTGACCAGATCAGTCTTTCCCATAGGCATACTCTCGACCTCCTTGATTAATTTTTTTCTTTCCACAGGGCATAAATCCTGCCAACACATGATTCCATAATTATAGTTTGCTATAAGACCCCCGATCTCCTGCAAGAAAATACTAAATATTGCCCTTAAACCCGAAAAAATTGTCTCTATTGGCCTTTTTTGCTGTAATTATATAACATAATTACTAATATTAGTATTCCTATGAAAAATTTTACATGAAAAGGCAGATACGAAAATAAAGCTAAAGAATACCAAAAAGAAATAAGTGGAGGCATCAAAAAATAGAAAAAAGCCAATATTAAAGAGGCTCCTGTCAATACCAACAGACAGGCTAGCAAGTGGTATTTTATTAGCCTCCAGATATTCTCATAGGAGGCTCCCCGGTAAAACTGCTCTTGATAAATATCCGCCCAACGGGACCAGAAAAAAAAGATCACTCCCATGAACATCAAAGTTCCAAAAATCCAGCTTAGCCCTTCAGGCGCCAAATCCTCAGGAGGTATACCTACATTAATTAAAAAATAATTTTCTATCCAATCCATTTGAGAATGAAGCAAGGTGGGCAAAAACAGATAAAGGGATGCAACAGCCAGCAGTGGCTGGTATATTCTTAAAGAAGTAAACATAAATACCAGCCCCCCGGTTGCCAAAATTGCCAACCAAGCTAAGTAAGATAGCACTGGCTCCATACCTCCAGCGGTTAATACAGCCTGAGAGGTGCGTAAAAATGCAAAACTAGCTCCAGAAAAAATAATAAGTAAAACCGCCGCTTGAGGAATCGTAAACACCAGCATTATTAACCTCCTGTTCGCCCCAGAGCCTTAGCAAAAGTATGTTGGGCAGGGTCCCATTCTACCCAAAACACTTTGTTCTTTAGCCCATGCAAGTATTCTTGGTCTCTGATGGTTAAAAGATCAGCTGCCATAGAATCCCAATAATTTTTCGCTGCCAACTGGTAGCCGGCCAGGTTAACCAGGACCACTGAATATTTGCCCCTGTTCTTTCCGGTATACTTAAACATTTCAAGTATACCTGCTTCTAAGCAGGATACCTGAGAAGGATAAACCCTGGTAATCACAATGCACAAAGGCTCCTGTCCCCTTAAATATTTTCCATACTGCACTACTGCATTCCTCAAAGGCTTCAAATGCCAAGGACTGCTTTCTTCTTGCTCTTGCAAAGACATCAGGCACTTCAAGATTAGGTAATGCTGCCGGTTCCCCTCCGTTGGAGGCAGAGAAATATTGCTCCGTCCAAAAGTGGAAAAACCTACCCGGACTTGCTCCCCTAAAAAATAATTCACCATGCCGCTAACTGCTTCTATTCCATATTCCCAGCTGTCTTGAAAAGTGTT